>CAIRYL010000119.1 GCA_903882825.1 uncultured Candidatus Peregrinibacteria bacterium
ATCTCTATGGGAAAAATGATAGTTGGAATAAAGTTTCTTTCGAGTTTCAACTTTCTGATACCTCCTCTTTTAGTAGTCCATTGTATTCTATAAAAGATATTTCATATTCCAATATTGCGGATGTGAATGCTGTGAGTCCAAATCTTCCCGAGGGAATTCAAAAAGTATTCACGCTTCCAGAAAATATTCTTCAGTTAGGAAGTAATACTGTGAAATCATTTTTCTTTCGAGTTCGTTCTCATGATGAAATTGGACGTTATTCTTCATGGAGTTTTCCTTCTTCATTTGTTCTTCGTAAAAATGTAAATCCTAATGTTCCAGATAATATTTCTTTAGCCACTACTGGTGGAGAAAGTATTGAAATAGGGAACGCAAAACTGTATTCGGATGCATTGGAAATTTCTTTTAATATTACAGATGCGAATGCAGGAGAAGAATATTTAGGCTATGAAATTGATGTTTCTACGAGTGTAGATTTTTCTACTTCATTTTCCCATGTTTTTTCTCCCCTAACGCTTACAAAAGGACGTTACGTAGCAACTATTTCAGGATTGTCTCCACAAACGTATTATATTCGTATTCGGGCAAAAGATGAGGCTGGAAATGTGAGCGGATATTATATTCTTAAAAATGGTATTGAAGTAAAAATACCAAATCCTTCTTTTATCTACCAAAAGGCACGAAATTTTGAAAATATAAATCGTCCTGAAGTGTTTGTAAATAATGTTCTGTCGTCTTGTCCTGTTGGAAGTTCTCAATACGAATGTGGTGTGATATACGATCGTTGGCCAAAATTTGGTTTTACTCTTCCGAATATCTCTCCTTTTTCTGCATCGGTTTTTCAAGTAGTAAATGGAAATACCATTTGGAATGTGGTTGATAAAGTAAGTGGAGAATGGAAATTACAAAAAACATCTGTTCCACTCTTTAATGTGGAAGTAAACGATTCTTTTTTGAGAGGAACCTTGGATACGGTACAATATGGAAATTTATTTTTAAGTGCAGATACGCTTCCGGTAGATATTCAAGCTTCTTTTACTGGTGATCAGTCTTTTAAAGTTCTGCATGATGGGCAAGGTCATATTTCTGGAAGAGCTTGGAGCCAAGCATTTGGGTGGGTTAATTTTTCGGGAGGAAATGGAAATATTTCTTGTACCACACCAACAGCTATTACGGAGCCCAATCGACAATTAAACCCTAATCAACCATTTGCTTCACCAGATTTTGGGGTGTGTATTACGAATCAGGGGATATTTCAGGGGCACGCGAGAGTGTTGCATCGAATGGTGGAAAAAAGCGAAATGGATACTATTTTCGGGGCTGGAAGTACTATTTGGCAAGACTTTTTTTGGGATTCTTCTAAAAGTGGAATGTTCATTTTTAAGCCAAATATTACGGTAAATTCTTTCTCATCTCTTTCAGATCCTCAAAAAACAGCTATTATTGGTATTTTTTCGCAAACAGGAGGAGAAATTATTTTTTCGGATGGAACTTCTTCAAACTTACAATCTGCTCAAACTTCTTGGAGAGGTGGACTGCCTATAAATATTGATTTTTCTTTTCATCCTTTTCAAATTGCATCTTCCTATGTATTTACAAATGGAGTACAGGTAGGAAATTTTTCTCAAAAAGGTCAATTGTTGCGTTTTACACCCAGTTCTTGGACATATGTTTCTACCACTGCTGTAAATACCGTAGATGATCTTAAAAATAATCTTTTGAAGATTACCGAAGAAAATACTCCTATAGTTTTCTCTTATAAAATAGAAGCAACTGACTCTCGAACAGATCTCTTTTTGGCGTTGTCTTCTTTTGGAGCAACTCGCATTGGTATTGAGAGTGTTCCAGATGGAGGTTTATATTTTTTAATTGGGAAAAAGGGACGTGTGAGTCCATATATTGAAGATTTTTCAACTCCTTTGAGTGTATTTGAGTACCAATATTCTGATGATATGGATGCTCTTCGCATTGATAATAAGAAATTTTTTACGCTCTCCGGAAATGCCAGTATTGAGAATTTGAGTGAAGTTGTTTTTAGTGATGGAGTCCAGGAAATAGAGGCAAAACTTTCAGATACGCCTCCTAAAATTCCTGTTTCATTTACTATAAAGGCTGGTAATCCATCACAATCAACACTCTCAGGGGTTTCTTATGGGGATTTAACAACAGATGGGTATCGTGTTTTACGTTTAAAACCTCAAACAGATGTTTCTTCACCTTGGGGACATCTGGAAACAAAAGATTTTAATACGAGTAATAGTATCTCAGAAGCACAAACATTGTATAGCTATCTCAAAAGTCTTCCTATTGGAACACCCATTATTATACATACTCGTGGAAACGCAAAAACAAATAATGAGTATTTTCGTGATGCATTAGTAGAATTTGGAGCAAACATAAATTTAATATATGCACTTGATGCAGATGATGCGTATGTGTTTGTAGGAGTAAAAGGATCCTCTTCCGCATATTTTGAAAAAAAGGATTCTTCTTCTGTGACTCTCTCTTACGACCCAGCTACTCAGTCTCGAGAAGGGCTTATTGGAAAAGTGTGGAGTGATGCAGGTGGATGGATTTATCTTGATTCTGATTCATTATTGGGGGCACCAGGAGATGGTGGACCAGATGGGGTTTTTGGATCATTAAACATGGATACGAATTCTGATGGGCAAATTGATGATTATGGAGTGGTAGTTACTGCTCAGGACGATGGATCTGGATCTTTGTTTTTAGGAGGAAAGGCTTGGGCTCCTACTTTGGGTTGGTTTTATTTTAATGGTGGTGCGGGGATTCCCAATGGAGGTTGTAATAAAAACATTCAACCTTCTCCCAATGCATACGGGGTCTGTATGGATAAAGATGGAAAGTTTCATGGGTATGCATGGAATGTAAATTTTGGATGGCTTAAAATGGAAGGGGTGAGTGCTCGTAATGAACAAAGTAATATTGGATTTATATTAGAAATATCAAAAAGTCCAAATTTTTCTGCGGCGCAAGAAGCGAACACCTATTCTTATATTGTTCCTCTTGCTAATCCGGGAGATCATTTGGTTACCACAGAAGAGATACGATCTGCTATAAATCAAAATACATGTACGCTTGGGAATAGGATAAATCAACAGTGTTCATTCCCGTATGGAAAATATTATTGGAGGGTAAAAACACGAATTAGAGGGGGAATGTCATCTGATGGAGAAGAGTCAAAAAGTTTTCATATAAAATCATTTCCACCAGAAATTACCCATACGTGTCCAATAAATCCGAGCACTGATTTAAATCCAGAATTTAAATTTACACTTCAAGATAAAAATGAACCTACTCTTCCTCTTACATATGGTATTCATTTTTATAAATCAGCAGATCCTGCGAGTGAAGATTATAAAACGTTGGTAGCGAGTAGTATTTATTCTTCTCAAGTACGAGCGGATAAACAGGAGTATTCTCTTGGAAATATTGGAGAACATAATATTTCGAGTCCAAATGAATTTTTAAAAGGAAATAATGGAAAAACTATATGGTATGAAATTGAAGCAAAAAATACAGAAGGGGTTGTTTCGCGTACCGAACGTTGTAAAATACAACCTCGTAATTTTAAAGCAACACTTATTTCTCCATATTCTGCCACGGGAAATGCTGTGGAAATCCCACGAGGAAAACCTTTTGAATTTCAGATTGATAGTTTTGATACCGATCGATATACGTATAATTTAGAAATCCGTGAATCTCTTGTAGATGTGTCTGGAAATCATTCAGGAATAGAAGAATCTGCATGGTTTAATGAGAGTGTTGCACCAGTTGTTTCTATTAAAAAAACTACGGGAGAGGTTGTAGGAGAATCTCTCAGATATTCTGAAACTTTTTCAAATACACTCAAAACAAACTCTTCCCTTTGTTGGAGGGTAAAGGCGACGAGTGAAAAAGATTTAAGAGTTACAAAAAGTGATGTTTCCTGCTTTCGGGTTGTGAATAAGGCTCCTACATTTACTGATCCAGAAAAAACTATAAATGCCCAAACAGTGAAAATTATAGACAATAATAAGAGTATTATTGCTGATGTAAGTACCTTTGTGTGGGATGAATCTCAACAATCTACAGGATGTTTAAATATTACAAATGAAAAAAGACCAGGTTTTTTATTTAACTTATATGATGATTCAGATTGGGCAGATGTGAAATATGAAATTAAAAATTATTATAATGACGCGACTCCTCCAACAAATGCGTACATTGTTTCAGAAGAAATTCGTGCGACTGATGAAGAAAAAACAGTATTCCTTACAAGAGATGCTAAAAATCCTCGACCCAGCACACGATATATTCCTCTTGATAAAACTCTTCCTCCCATTACGAATACCTATTATTTTTCTATTGTTGCTACTGATACAGAAGGTTTAAAGTCCGAAACAGTAAAAGGATGTTTTTTGTATCAATATTTTGATGGATCAGGGGGACTTGGGAATATTGGGACATCTTTGATAGATATTTCAGGATTGTCAGCAGGACATGAAAGAGCTTCTCATAGATTTGGATGGAATGTATATTCTGGATGGACTGATTTTAATCCTATTTCTGGAGGAGTGTACGTTGCTAAAAATGGTGTGTATGGATATTCATGGAATTCTCAATTAGGATGGATGAGATTTTCTTGTCAGGCAAATGAAGATTTTAAAGATGTATCTTCGTCACCGGTTTACCCACCTGGTCATCGAATGAATACTCTTACGGATTCCTATGATCCTTTTTGTAATGATTTACAAGCAAATAAGGAACGAAAATACGGAGTACGTATGGGAATAGTTCCAGATAATTTAAGTCCTATTGAAGGACAGGTTGCTCCAGCAGATGGAAGCCAAGATTTTATTGGAAAGGCTCGTGTGATGAGTATGAAATCTCATTATGTGTATTTTGATGCTGCTACCTATTTGCAAGATTATCCAAATGGTTCTCAAAGCGCAGAATGGCCTAAAAATGCTCATGGAAGAAAAGCTGTGGGAGTTGATAATAAAGGAAAAATTTCAGGATTTGCATGGAGCCCTGAAGTGGGATGGATTTCTATGCGTACGAAAAATGGAAATGCTCAAAATATTATTGCTGACACAAATATGAGTACGCTTATCGCAGATTCCAATGCGGATTACTATTTCCCTATTTCTGAATATACGCCTTTAGATGGATCTTGTTCCCCTGAACTTATAAATGGAAAATATATTATTTTGGACCGTTCAGATGCAAATAGTTATAAAATAGTGAGCAGTTGTGTTGGTAAGCAATTACAATGTAATGCTATTCATCTGTACGCAAAAGCGGAAGGAATCAATAATCCTTTTGACCTCTCTCCACAAATCACCTGTATTGAAGGAAATACGGTTGCAGTGGTTTCATTCCCAAATACTCTTCCGCCCAATACTGTTTTAACGCTTACCGGAGTGTTTCCACAAACAGATGGTGTTACAAAGTTGAATATTCCAGACTCAGCACCTCTAAAACTTAAGATTATTGCTGATCCTGTTCCATATTGGGGTGTGAACTCTTTAAATAACTTTAGTGAATTTGTGGTTTCTCCTCTTACATCTTTTGCAAATGCGAGGGATGTAAAAACTGCAACGGTTACATTAAAAGATAAGCATGGGATTGACATTGTAGATGTGTATACCATTGATGGAAGCAATGAAAAGGTTCGTGAAGTAAATTTGAATATTACTGTTAAAAACACCATTCGTAAAAATCAATTTATAGAATCTGGCTATGGAGATGCCGTGAGTTCATCAGATTTCTCCTCTTTCTTAAAGAGAACTGGCGGACCGATACTTTATAATTACGGAAGTGATACAGGAATAGGAATAAATCCTTCTTCTGCTTTTATTTCATTTCGATCGTATGCACCAAATGGAATAAATGATTCATTGCAAATAGAAGATATTGGCGTTTCTGTGAAAAATACAAAACTAGATTCTGTTTTATTTTCTAAAACATATAGTGTTTCGAAAGATGTAAATGGAAATGTGACAAATCCTAATATTAGATTCCCAAATGTATTACTCGAAAATAATTATTATAAAAAAACAGATGGAAATTACATTTTTGAAGATGTAAGTGCACAAAATTATAGTGCTTCTGGAAAATTTGAATTTAAACCTATTTTTACAGGGAAATTTAAATTTGAAAAAGATTTCGATGAGGATAGTGGGGATCCTGTTCCATATGATGTTTCTGTACAACAAGTTCCAAATGTAAATGGAGAAATTATATCTTTTAGTGATAATTTTTCATTTGTTCATTGCTTAGATTCTACTCCAAAATTAGGAGGAATAACATTCTCCCCATTAAAAGCCTATACTGAAAATTCGAGACTTGAGGATAAAGTTGTAAAGCGTTCGGTATTAAATAATGAAGGAGTTGTGGTAACAACACCAGTATATGGACAACAAAATTGTTATGAAATGGGGATGAATAATGGTCCGAGTTATTTCGATTTTAGAAAAAATTTGAATGTAGAAACGACTACTCTTTTAACAAGTGTTCCAGATACTACTCCTAATAATTTCTTTTTAATGACAAACGCAACCGCCAATACAACGGATGGTATAACAGGTGTAAATATGAAGTCCGCTGTGTCATATAATGTAGGAAGCGATTGGATTAAGTATTATATTCCTTTAGAAGGGGATCCTGTCGGTTATAATCCAAGAAGTAAATATTTAAAGGGTATTTCGTATGGACAAAATAGCACTTCTGTAAAAAACTTTTGTGGAGATGATATGGTTTTAGAAGTACAAGATGCACGTTCTTCGAGTGAAATGAGAAATGAAATTTATAAAAATTTAACAGGATATTTAAAAGAAACGAGTGGAACAAATAATTTTGTAGAAGTCTCAGGGAATAATAAAAGTATTTATATTTCTTCTCTGCAGTTACAAAACTGGTTAAAAAATGGAAATTTCTCAACGGCTATCTCAGGTGTAAATATTATTAGTACCGGGAAAATATTATGGGTTCGCAGTATGAGTGATACGGGAATAAATGTAGTGCTTGGTGCAGAAAATGAAAATGTTGTAGATAGTACGAGTTCTATTCCTCGGACGATTGTAGTAGAAGGAGGAAATATTTTTATAAAAAGTAATATTGTTCGTACAAATCCAGAAGCAACACTTGCCATTATTGCGCTTCATAATACGGAAAAAATTGGATCTGAAGAGGCAAGCTCACAAATTTCTGGGAATATTCTTATCCATACTGGTGTTACGAATATACGATCTGTTTTATTTGCGGATGGTTCTCTCTTTTCTTCTGATGATGGATATACCATTTTTGATGGACATTTATCAGAATCTCAACCTTCAAGATCAAAATTAAAAAATCAACTGTATATTTTAGGAGGAATTTATTCTAAAAATACGTATAATGGATCATCGAGTCCGAATGAAAAAAACACATTTGCGAATAATCCATCGGTTTGGCATTCTCTTAGTTGGGATTCAACGGATGTTACGATGTATTCAGGGGAATCCGTTCGATTTGATCTTTCTCGTCTGAGAGAATTTCATAGAAATACTGATGGAACAGTAAAAAATGAAGGAGTTGTTTCGTACGAAAGCTTTTTTAATCCATTTGTATTTCAGGATGAACAGAGAGGTTGGAATAATACGACGGATAGAAATTCGGTATCAAGTTGTAGAGCAAAATCATCAGTGATTATTGAATACGATACGAATTTAGTAGAGAATCTTCCTCCTGGAGCATTTGAAAGAGGATCAATAAAAATCAATCAAATTATTCGATAAATCAAAAATAAAATATTAAAAAAAGGAGAAATCTCGTATTTGCTCCTTTTTTTAGGAATGGGTATACTTTTTTTGATGATTACGAAAGGAGTTATTTTAGCCGGCGGAAGAGGAACTCGTCTTGCTCCTGCGACTCGAGTGACTAATAAACATTTGCTTCCCATTTATAACCGTCCGATGATTTTTTATCCCATCGAGACACTTCAAAAAATGGGGATTACTGATATTCTTATTATTTGCGGAGACGAACACGCAGGAGACTTTGCAAAACTCTTAGGAACCGGAAAAGAATGGGGTGTGCAGTGTACATTCCGAGTACAAGAAGGAAGTGGGGGAATCGCGGATGCATTGTCGTTGGCAGAGTCATTTGCAGAAAATAAGCCTATTGCTGTTATTTTGGGTGATAATATTTTTGATGGAGATTTTTCTGATGCTAGTGATCAGTTTTCTGTCGGCGCACAAATTTTTCTTTCTTCTGTTTCAGATCCAGAACGATTTGGCGTAGCAGAAATCCATGAAACTGGAACTGTTATTTCGTTAGAAGAAAAACCAGAATTTCCAAAATCATCTTTAGCCGTCACGGGAATGTATTTTTTTGATGCAGAAGTGTTTCGGCATATTCGGAATATTATTCCCAGTGAAAGAGGAGAGTTAGAAGTAGTAGATGTTCTAAAAAAATATTTAACGGATGGGAAATTATACGCGACTCAAATTTTCGGGAATTGGACAGATGCGGGGACACATGAAAGTTTTTTCCGTGCCAGTGCACTTATTCGGAAACTTTCAGGACTTTCTGACGTTCAAGATTCAGAATATGTACTTCCTCATATTACGTCTGGAGTTATTGTTTCTCCTACAAATGAGCCTTTAGAAGCTCCTCTACGCGCGTTATTGTTTCAAAAAGGAAATTTTACACATTCTGTTTTTGTGTGTATTGATGGGGGAACCGATGAGCATCAAATACAATGGAAACGTTTTTGTGAAAAATTCCCGGCAGTAACATTGATTATTCATCCTCATGAAAAAGGAATTTTAGCGTCTCATAACGAAATTTTAGAACAAAAGGAGGGAGATTTTTATTGGGCCGCTTCTTCCGAGACTATTTTGGGAGATCCGTATGTTTTTTCAAAAATTTTACAAAAAACATGGGATTCTCGATCGGCAGTATTTGGTGGAAAAGTTTTTGAGATTCAAAAGAATGAAAGAACAGAAATTTTGGCTTCTACAGGAATTGTAAGAGGAAGAGGATTTTCGTTTTATGATAGGGGAATTAGAGAATCAGATCGTGGTCAATTTGATGAAGATTCAGAACCGCTTGGATTTCCTATTTTTGCGAGTTTGTATCGAACACATATTCTTAAAAAATTAGGAGGGTTTGACGAAACATTTGTGTGTGGAAAAGGGGATATTGATATGGCACTTCGGCTTCGAGAAGCGGGATACCGCGCACGTTTTGCTTCAGATGTGCGAATTTTTCACCCGAACCGTTTTTCGGGTCCACGAAGTTTTTGGAAACATATTCAGTATTTTTTTACTCGGCATCCACAGGTTTCCGAACAAGGGTACCAAGCCCAAAAAAAACTCATCGAAAAACATCTTTCTCGGTATCGTTGGCAAACACGAGTTTTTGGAAAAATGCGACTATTTGTTCAATGGTGTGCGATAAAAATTATTTCATTCTTATAGTTTTTCTCGAAGGGTACGGAGAACTTTTAATGAAATAATCTCTAAAAGGTCTTTGTCGGTCGCATTTTTTATATTGGCAATACTCCCAAATTTTTCTTTTAATATTTTTTTGGTTTTTCCTCCAATTCCAGGAATTTCATCGAGAATAGATTTTTGAGCAGATTTTTCACGGTCGTTTCTGTTTTTTGTAATGGCGAAACGATGTGCTTCGTCTCGTATACGTTGGAGTAAATACCCTTCTGGAGAATCTTTCCCGATAGGAATTGGATTTTTTTGGTTCGGAATAAATACTTCTTCTTCTCGTTTTGCGAGTGAACACAGAGGAATATCTTGGTATTCTGTTTTTTCTAATACCTCTTTTACCGATGAAAGTTGCCCTTTTCCGCCATCAATGACAATAAGATCTGGGATTTCTAAAAAACTAGATTTTTTATTTTGAATAAGCGATTTTGAAAAGAGACGTGTTTGTTCGTTTTGCTCTTCATCAAGAGAAACTTCTTCAAATCCATATTCTTCTACCAGTGGAATTTTGGAATCATTTTTTTGGAGAAGAATTTCGGCAGTTTTTTTCCCTTTAAGGTTGTTGAGAAAAGAAGTAATCAGAAAACGATCTTTTTCATCATCTTCTTTTGTTTTTCCCCAAAAGATAATACGTGCGGTGTCGTCTTTTTCTTCCCGTGCGATCCAATTTTTTCCATCATTTTCGCTCCATGGTTCGATGCACCAAATGTGTACGACACTTTGTTTTTGAATTTTCCCCTCTGATGTATAAAAAATACAAGATTTGAGTATCGTATTTTCATCTGTTTGGATTGGAGTATAGAAGGAAAAATCTTTTTTGGTAGTCAGTTTTTTCCATTTCCATTCTTCTGGAAATTTTTTAGGAAGACGCGCCAAACGACGAGTAAGGACTTCTTGTAATGACGCGAAATCATTAATATCTCCTTTTTGAAGACTTTTAATAGAAAAATATCGATAATCGGATGGTTTTGGTTCTCCTTTTTCAAATACTACCATAGACGCTCCTGTTTCTGTTCCCGAAAAATGAGAAATATCATAACATTCTATGCGTTTTGGAAGATGTGGTAATTGGAGTTTTTGTTGTAAAATACTTAATACTTCATCGGTGTTTTGGGGTTTCTTTAAAAAGCTGGCACTGTTTCTTTTGGCATACGAAATGGCGTTTTGCTCGGCGAGTTCTAATAATTTTTTTCGTTTTCCTTTTTGTGGAATAGAAATTTCTACTGTTTTTTCCCAACAAATTTTAAAATATTCTTCCCAGAGTGTTTTTTCTTCTGGGGTACAATATTTTCCATCTATAATTATTACTTTTGGAGGGTCAATAATACGGGTTGGATACTCTCGTAAAAATGATTGGAACGCTTCTTTTTCTTCCAATTGTAAAGTGTCTTCTGTGCCTGTTTTTTGAAGATCGAGCGAGAAGGTTTCCGAATTAATAATTTTCCCATCTCGTACAGAAAATACATGAAAAAATGATCTTCCAAAGAGTTCTGTATTTCCAATAATATCTGCCGAAAACTCATCTGGGGCGCTTGCAAGCTGTGTTTCTGATATTTTTTGAACTGCAAAATATTGGTCTCGGACTTTTCCTGCTAATTCATATTTTCCTTCACTCGCCAGTTTTTTCATTTTTTCCTCTAAATGTTTTAAAACATCTTTTTGATCACCTTTTAAAAACGAAAGAATGGCATCTATTTTTTTTCGATATTCGACTTTTGAAATATTTCCAATGCACGGTGCATCACACTTTTTTAAATGGTAATGGAGACAGGGATATTTAAGGTTTCCAGCAGATTTTACCGTTACATTTCCAGGAGAATTTTCGGTAATATCTAATGGTGTTGTACGAATATGGAACAAATCTTGGAGTAAGTCGATGGTTTGCCAAACGCTACTGGTAGACGTTTTTGGACCAAAATATTTGGAGCCATCTTTTATAATTCGTCTGGTGGGAAATACTCTGGGAAAGTCTTCTGCAATACTTACGGCAATATATATAAAATTTTTATCATCTCGCAGTAAAATATTAAATTTAGGATTTTTTTCTTTTATGAGGTTGCTTTCTAGCACTAATGCTTCTATTTCGGAAGAAGTTTCAGTCCAAAAAATGTCTTCTGTTTTCTCAATGAGTTTTTGAATACGTGGGGAATGTTGTGCCGACGTTAAAAAATACGATTTTACTCTATTTTTTAAATTTTTTGCCTTCCCAACATACAAGGTAACCCCTTCTTCATTTCGCATTTCGTATACGCCTGGAGTGTTGGGAAGTGCTAAAAGTTTTTGGGGAATGGTTTTTTGTGGCATACTAAAAACAATTGGTTGACAAAATTATACCAGTACGTTAAAAGTATTTACCACATTTTTTTATAAATATGGCAGTGGGGAAATTTAAACAATTGGTACATACACTTTCTAAAGGGAGATTGTTTGGTGAAGAGATAAGAGCGGAAGAAAGAGCAATTGAGGCAGCGAAAATAGTGGAAATGAAAAAGCATGTATTACAGAACCAATTAAATAATATTAAGACGGGAATAAAAAATGCAATATCGAGGTTGTTGGATATTTTGGTTCCTATTCAGAATACAAAGTTGGATAACGAAAGTTTTAAACTGAGAAATACTTTTTATAGGCTAGAGAATTTTTTTTGTAGGGGTGTGGATGCTATAGCTTTTGGAACGAAAGAAGATGTGCAAGATATTATAAGTCATAATCCGTTCAAAGACGACCATTTATTAAAATCTTCTTCCCAATTACAAAAGGCATTACAAACTATAAAAGATGGCATTTTCGTTCAAATGGGAACAATAAAAGGATTATTGCCGACTCATAATGTAGCGTTGTTAACACTTCTATTATCTGTAATCTCTGTGCCTCCAGACACAGTTAATGTACAGCCTGTTCCTGTCCAGACTTCATCAAGTTCTTCCTCTTCAGGACGAGAGACAGTTGATACAGGTACGTTAAATCCTTCCGCCTCAGAAGGGGATCATGCTCTAACGACTGTTGCTTCCATTGCTGATGGAACGCAGGATTCTCCACCTCCAGCATTCCATGCTCCTGAACAACCAAAAAGAATCCCAATTACACCTCTTCAAAGTGAATCTATACAGATCGTTGGAAATTTTTTTATTTCCAACGCTAAAAAAATTACCAAGTTTAAAGGAAAACCTCTTTCTGAAGACCCTTCCATTTCAATGGTTACATTTACTATGAATAATAAATCGGTGCAGTTAGGAATAAAGCCAGATGGGAAAGTATTTGCGATTGTTGATATGTTTGTAGAGAATTTAAATATTTTTTCTCCTCATGCGGTTATCTTTGACAGTAAACTTGCTAATAATGATGCATTTGAGCCTTCGAGACTTGTTAATTTGAATACTAGTAATAAAGATGAACCTTTAGATCCTACTGCAATCTCATCTAAGGAAGATGAACCTTTAGATCCTACTGCAATCTCATCTAAGGAAGATGAATATCCAAATTTTCGTGCAATGTCATCTCAAGCGGTCACAATGGAAAAAATGATCGAATTTCTTAACACTCAAATATCGTAATGGTGACCCCAAAAATATTATTATTGTAAAACACCATTTTGAATTTTTTTAAAAAAAAGCGTACAGTATATATGCCATTTTTTTGTTTTATTCATGCTGTTTTCATTGGCTCACGTTTCTTATTTTGCCCAACAACTCGCGCGTCGTATGTACGTTTTTCCGCAAGGAGGAAGAATTGTATTTTTGCAAGGGGAAATGGGCACTGGCAAAACAACTATCGCCAAAACTATTGCAGAATATTTTGGAGTTTCTACTCTTACTTCTCCTACTTTTACATTTTTACAAGAATATTTAGTAGAAGATTTTCATGATAAAAATGACGGTGTGGAGTCTCGTGTACAAAAAATAATTCATATCGATTTACACCGCGCAGATGAAAATCGTGTGACAGAAATTATTGAAACCATTGAAGAATCATTTTCTCCTGAATATATATATCTTATTGAGTGGGCACCCAAATTATTACAAAATTATTTTTCTCATCTTCCAGCGTTTTCTATTGATCTTTCTCATCCTGTAGATCCTCATTTTCGGGAAATAGAAATTTTATTTTATAATCCAAACAGTGTTTCTGTGTTAAAGGCATCTCATTTTCTTTCTGAGTTTTTTACACCAGTGCACGTACAACGACATATTTCTATGGTTCAAAAGGTCGCTATTTTTTGTGCTCAAAAACTAAAAGAAAACTATATTCCTATTGATGTAGAACTGGTAGAATCGGGTGCTATTTTACATGATTGTTTGAGATATACCGATTTTAAAGATTTAGAAAATTTTGAAAATTATGAAGAGGAAATAACAGAAGAAAAATTGAAGGTCTGGAAGCATTTCCACACACAATATCAAAAAACACATCATGCTGATGCGATGGCAGATATTTTACAAAAAAGAGGATATTCTGCTACGGCACAAGTGGTACAAGCGCATAATACGGCTTCTATTTATAAAAATAAGCCATTTAGCTGGGAAGAGCTTTGTGTACATTATGCCGATAAACGTGTTTTACACGATACCATTGTTTCTCTCGAAAGTAGATTATTAGATGGACGTGTTCGATATGCATACGAACATAGCCCTCATTTAGAAGAGAAACTTTTTGCGCTTGAAAAAGATCTTTTTACCGCAGGAAATATTCTCCCAGAAGAAATTTCGGAGCTTTCATGCTCATCTCATACAGAAATATGATTTGTGATACATGTGGATCAACGATGCAGGATTCTGTAAAAACGTGTTCTTTTTGCGGAAATTTAGAGTCTACACTTCCGGTATTGGTGAAAAATTTTCTTGAGAATACGATTCTCAACAAAAAATATTATGCTGGATTTTGGGTACGTGCTATGGCGGTTTTTTTAGATAGTCTTGTTTTTTTAGGAATTGTTTTTATGTTGAGTCTTATTGGTATTTTTATTGCGAATATACTTGGTTTTCCATATTACAAAATAAGAGATGACATTGTTCTTGGGTGGATCGTGTTTTGTATTTTTGCGTATTTTGTGTATCGCATTTTTTTTACTGTGAAATACGGCGCAACTTTTGGGAAAGCCATCATGGGGATAAAAGTTATTTCCTTACAGGATAAAACATTATCGTGGGGGACGGTTTTTATTCGGGAAATATTTGGGAAATTTTTATCAGAACTCACCACCATTGGGTATGTTATAACAGGGTTTACAGAAAAAAAACAAGCACTACACGATATGATAGTAAATACTACGGTTGTATATGATACAAATGCGCAAAACCAATACAAAATTTTTGTGTTACAATTTATAAAAATGTTGGGATTTGGAGTGTTTCTCTTTCTTTTATTGCTGTATGTCTGAACGTAAAACTCTTCTTCTTTTAGGGCATTATGGAGTTCCAAATTGGGGAGATGAAGCCATTTTAGCAGGAATTTTATCGGCAATAGATACCAGACATTGGAGAATGGTAGTTGCTACCAATAATCCCAAATTTACGAAACAAAACCACGGAATAAAGGGCGTATATCCGCCACCGTTTGGGATTCGCTCTTTTTTTAAAGATTGGTTTGAATTTTTTAAAGAACTCAAAAGTGCCCATTTGGTGGCGTTTGGTGGTGGTGGACTCTTTCAAGATTCGCCTCCCAAGGCGTTTTTACTCTGGAAATGGTATTTTTCCATTTGTCGATTTTTTAATAAAAAAGTTATATTATTGGGAAACTCTTTTGAGCCGTTTAAAAAGAGTAAAAACCAAGCAAAAATGGAAAAAATTTTACAAGAAGTTCCGTTCTGTTCTGTTCGAGACGAGGCTTCTTCTCGAATGTTTCCAAAAAATATCCAGAGTAAAATTTCTATTTCAACAGATTCGGCATATTTTTTGCCGTTTGTACCTCAAAAAGGACGCAAAACAGAAATTCTCCTCTCGTTTCGGGAAGGGGAATTAACACCAGCACAGGAGAAAGGGATTTTAAAACTTTTACAAGAAGCGTTTTCGGATGAATGGAAGGCTGGAAAAGTAACGGTTCTTGCCATGCAATCGAATCAATGTGAAGATGAAGCATTTGCGAAAAGACACGGCTTACCGATCTTTATTCCGCAAAACCTACTGGAAGTACAAGAACGTATTGCGAAGGCAAAATATGTGTGTACCACCCGTCTTCATGCTGGAATTTTAGCCAGTATTGTAGAAACTCCGTTTACTGCCATTGCCACGCGACAAAAAATTTCCCAGTTCTTTGGTGAAAAATTTTCTACCGTTCCACAAAAGTTTTTAAGCGCTTCGGGAAAGAAAAAATTTCTTCAGCAAATACAAAATATTTCCGCTTATAAAAAGGAAATTCTGGCTTTTGTGGAAGCACAAAAAGAGAAACTGAAACACTTTTTCCCAGAGTTTTTACGGGGATAGAATGTTTTTTTATCCATTTAAAAGGGCAGACTTTTGAGTCTGCCCTTTTTTTGAGACCCCGCTGGTTTTGTTAACCAACGGGGTTGTTGGGGGAAAAGGTGTATTACTCAATCGTACATTCCCTACTTCCCGTTCCACAGTTATATTTATGGTTTTTATCCTCAAAATAATACCCATCAGAACATGATTTTTCCGAAGAGAGGTATTTAAAAGTTGCAGAATCTGCATTTGGGAGAATTTCTCCCATCATGTAGACATTATTTTTGTCCTTTGCAACGGCAAATGCCAAATGTTGAAAAGAAACACTATCGGCTCCTTCTAGCTTTTTTGTTGCAAAATAAACCGAATTTTCATCTTTCCCATAGTATCCATTTTCAGACACACAAAGATCTGCCTCGTAAAATGTGAATGTTTGAGGGTCTGCACCTGGTAATGATCCATCTTCTGATGGGTTCCCACTAATGCGATCCGGCAACAGAAGAGAATATACTTTACCAATTGTTATTTTATAGATATCTGTTTTATATGAATTTTTAAGGTATCGCACGATTTTTTCATTTTCTGGGGCTTTCCCTATTTTAATAGCGGCTATAATTTGCGCCATATTTCCTCTGTTTATATAAAAATCACAATCGTATATTTGACAATCCGTCTTCCCATCTTTTATGAAGATAATACTTCGAGGATCCTTCTGGAGGTATATTTGTGATATATAAGAAAATTGTTGTAATTTTTCTTCAAATGGATAATACCATAATCCTTCTGTCGATTCCTTGGTGTATTCTACCAGAGTATTCACCGCCATTTTCAGGGCTTCGCCGTAAGATACATTTTGCCCAGGTCGAAATGTCCCATCTGTGTAGCCTTTTATAATATTTTCACTTTTTGCAATGCACACATATTTTGCAAACCATGCATCTCTTGGGACATCGCTAAAATAAATATATTTCTCATTACTCGAAATTTTATTAGTAATACAATTATCAATTGTATCTCGAGAGAACTGAGTTTCAACCAAAATTTTTAAAAATTCTGCTCGATTAATGAGATTATTTGGTTTAAAAGTCCCATCTTGGTATCCATTTGCCAAACCTTCTGACTTTATAAATTCTACTGATCTAAAAAAATCAAATCCATCATTATCTTTCGATACATCCGAGAAACTTTGCGCCAACGCAGATGGAGAAGAAAAAAGGACAAAAACCAGTGCAATACTGGCAAGGAAGGGAGAACGGAACATAGAAAAGGGAAAAAAGAAAAAAGGTGTCTGATATTATAGTCGAAAAAGAGTTACACTTTTACAACTCTAAAACTCCCTTTATCCTACAAAAAACATGTAGCAAAAACTACCCATTTTCCGCTACTCTTGCTTCTGCTTTTATTGTAAAAAAATATGGATATTTTCTTTGGAGTTGTCATTCTTATTGCTCTTGGGGGTATTGGTTGGAAGGTATTTTTTGGCGTTGGGGATACCCATACCGACGAAGAGAAAATTCGCCTAGAAGAAGAGAAAAACCGACTTTTTGAGGAAAATATCCGTATAAAAACGGAATTGGAACAAAAATTTTCAGAAATGGGGAAACTATCTGCCGAGCTAGCAAAAGAACGCGACGAAAAAAACGAAGCGACCGGTAAAAATAAACAACTCTGGGCGCAAAACGAAAAACTTCAAAACAGTGCCGAACATCTTCAAACCGAAAATAACGAGGTAAAAAAACACCTTTCCAAATTTGAGGCGGAAAAAGAGCAGAGGGAAAAGGAGTTTTTGGAGAAAATTGAAAAACTCGAGCATTCCCGAGAAAAGCTCGAAAAAGAGCAACAGCGCGTTATTCGCGAAGATGAAGAGGAACGGAGGCGGGAATTGGAAGAGCGCGATAGACTCTGGAATAACCATGAGAATGAGGTTATTGCCCGCCTACGAGAGATTTGCCAACGTCCTGAAATAGGGTTTTCGTGCTTTGATAATAATAATCTTCCAGAAGCATTTGACGGAAGTTTTAAACCAGATTTTCTGGTAGGATTTTTAGGGCAATATTTGTATTTTGACGCAAAAATTTCCCGTTCGGAAAATTTGCAAACATACCTGAATGCCCAATTTAAAAGCACGGTTATAAAACTCAAAAAAAATCCGCAAATCTACAAAAATGTGTTTTTTATTGTCCCCACCGAGGCCATTTCTACTCTTAAAAAAACGGAAGAAACCTTGGACGGTTATACTTTTTTTGTGGTTTCCCCAGAGGCGCTTTCTGCTATTTTTTCTTCCTATAAGCGCATTACGGAGTATGAAAATATAGAGGATTTTAGCCCAGAAGAACGGGAAACCATTGTAGAAACGCTCGCACGGTTTGAACATTTTATTCGACACCAAAACACCGCCAATATTTTATTCGCCGAAAAAGCGTTTGAAGTGTTGGCGGAGAAAAATAATCTTTCTGGAAGTTTTCAAAAAGAGGTTTTTTTAGCCCTGAAAAATATGAAAAGTATAAAATTTAAAGATTCAGATTTTAAAAAACTGTCCGAAAGTGTAGATGAGCAAAAACAAAGCGTGCAAAAACTTACAACGCCAACAGTTGCGGTTCCTAAAAAAGATTTAGAGGAAGCGGGGCAACTTTTTTAGAAATTTTATTTATGAAATACTCATATCTCGGAAACACGACGGAAAAAATCAGTAAAATAGGGCTTGGCACTATGATGTGGGGAGATCAAGTTCCAGAAGAAGAAGCCATTCTTCAAATGCACTTAGCGCTGGAACATGGCATAAACCTTTGGGATACGGCGGAGATGTATACCATTCCGGCAAAAAAAGAAACCCAAGGAAATACAGAGAGAATTATTGGAAATTTTTTTGAGAAAAATCCAACGGCGAGAAAAAATGTTTTTCTTGCAACAAAGGTTTGTGGCAGGGGCGCGAGAAGCATTCCATGGATTCGCGATGGTCAGCATTTTTTAGACGAAAAGAATATTCGATCTGCTGTAGAAGGTTCTTTAAAACGGCTTAAAACAGATGCCATTGATCTCTATCAAATCCATTGGCCAGATCGGGGAGTTCCTATTTTTGGGAAACGGGTTGGAGATTACCATTTCGAAGAACAGGGGATTCCTATTGAAGAAACACTTTCCATTCTTACAAGTCTCGTAAGAGAAGGGAAAATTCGGTATATTGGAGTTTCTAATGAAACACCGTGGGGGATGATGGAATGGATTATGCTTTCAAAACAAAAAGGATACGAACAAATTGTTTCTATCCAAAATGCGTATAATCTCCTCACTCGCCAATTTGAAGGAGGGCTTTCTGAAATAGCTCTTCGTGAAAAATGTGGACTCATGGCGTATTCTCCTCTTGCCATGGGAGTACTTTCTGGGAAATATTTAGGGCAAAAAGCTCCAAAAAATTCGCGCATGATACTTTTTCCGGAATATGGAAGCCGATACCGTACCTATGGAGCAGAACAGGCAATTCAAGAATACGTAAAAATTGCCCATTATTATGGCTTGGATCCTGTGCAAATGGCATTAGCTTTTTTGAGTACAAAGCCTTTTATGACGAGTATTCTTGTGGGCGCGACTTCTCAGGAACAACTTTTAAAAAATATTAAATCCCTTGATGTTAGACTTTCGCCAGAAGTCATTTCTGCAATAGAAGAGACCTATATGCGGTTTCCAGATCCCTGTGCGTAAGCTTTTTACTGCATTGCCTCGAACGCATTCTTCAGCCGTACTGGAGTTTCTTCCTCTGTATCTTCATCTTTGTCGGTGTATTCTTCTTTTATCACCAGATGCCCAAACCGTTCGTGGTTTTCCTTTTTTGCTAATAATTCCGAAAGATACCAATATCCAAAAACAAGATACAGAGGAAGCCCAAATATAAAAAGTGGTTTTCCAAAAATGGTGACATTGGTTTCTAAAATAAAATCATAAATCCCATGAAGAACAGAGGAAATAACGAGTCCTTCAATAACCATTCTTTCGTAAAACATTTTTGCAGGACGCCAGTGGAAAATACGATGAAAAAATTCTGCAATATAAAAAGTTTTTCCCTGTTGAATTTTCTTCTTCATGTATGGCTTGGCAAAAAATCCCATTCCATAAAATGCTCCATAAATTCCGCTACAAAGAATATGAATAAATACCACAAATACCGATCTCATGAGAAATGTTACAAAGAGGTCATCTCCTTGCCCATGTACGATCAGCATAAAGAAATATCCAATATTTTCCAAAAATGCGAATCCTAAAGCCGAAACAATAGAAAGTTCTATGACATCGTCTACACTCTCAAAAATATTTTTATCTGCCTGGATAACTGCATAGTGTTTTGCGGTTTCTTCCATAAACCCAACACTTAAAAAAATTAAAAAACTTGCCCAAACCGAATGACTGACAATCCCTCTTAAATTCTCCTGAAAATCTACTGCTTCTACTTTAAAATACACAAAATTAAAGGTATCTCCCCAAGATGCTTGGTATCCAAGCACCACCAGGGCAGAAAGCATTCCAAAAACAAAGGTGAGTCCTACGTATGCTTTTCGCTCAGGATGTTTCCTCAGAAAAATCCAGAGCCATGCAAAGGCAGGAATAAGCGCTAAAAGAATACAAGATACAAATTCTACCGGATAGAGTTTTGCCTGTAAAAATACAGAAAGCATTGTATAAATATGAAATATGTATGTGTGAGTCAGTTGGAAAATATTTTTATAAACACCATTTCTCCACTCTTATAATCTTATTATTATAAAATAAATTCAAATAAAAGTAAAGTATTTTCGTTTTTTTATTTTCTCTTATTTCTTAAAAATACCCTCCATTTTTGTATATTTTGAAGGGTATTTTATTTTTCACTTTTTATTTTTTTTCTAAAACTCCACCCCATTCTATAACCGTAAATCCTTCTCGTTTTGGAGTATACATTTCAAATGGTTCCACGGAAATTTTTTCTGAAAGTCCTTTAAAATCCATCAAAATTCTAATAACTGTATCAGGTTTTGGTTCAATAGTGAGTGGTGCGAGTTGGTTCATGCTTTGTGTTCCTAAAAATGTAACGAAATAGTAAGGAGAATTTTGCATGCGTGGTTCCCAAAATTCTAAAAAGTCCGCTGTTTCCTTTTCATTTAACCCTAAAACAGAGAGTTTCTCTAAGAGAAAAGAATGTACTTCTTCTTGAGCAATAACCCATCCTTTTTTGGGCGTTTCATACAGTCCGCCTCGCCCTTCCCAAAACAAATATGGATATTTTTCACCAGAAGAAATTTCGGTGAGTTCGCCATTTGGTTTTGCCATTACCGTCCATCCATTACCGTACTCGGGAATAGAAGCACTCATACCTCCTTGAGGTTCTACTTGTACGGATACTTTTTCTTCTTGTTCGGGATACAGGTAAATAACTGGTTTTCCGCATTCTACAGCAGGAATAAACATGGCGTTTTCAAATTTTATAAGTCGACCAAATGGATCTTTCCAGAAAAATACGGGATGAGTGGCAATAAATTCGGGATATGGAATTTTTGTTCCTTCGTACACGTTATACTGGTTTTCGTAGATGTATTTGAGAAACGCATTATTGGAATCTTTGAGTTCAAAAATAGGGTCTCCATTAGTAGCGGTTCCGGTTTGTTTTAGGTCTTTTTCGGCAAAAAATGGGATTTTTGCTTCTCCGGCACTAAACGTATCGGTTACTACAGATGCCAGATTTTTACTTCCGCACCCACCGATTTCTTGGTATTTATACTCGTTTTTGTTCTTTACACCTCCCATCCAAGTAACCGCTGGAACTTGTTCTACAATAATAGTCGGAACGTATTCATATACTTGAGAAGTGCCATCTTTGAGCGCGAGATAAAAACCACGGGTTGCTCCCGTTGTTGGGATGTAATTATCTCCTTCAAAATAGAGATCTCCATATGGTTCATACGAAGACATTTTTTTACGAAGTTCTCGGAAATCTGGAGCAGGAATATTTGTAAATGTTTTTTTGAGAAGTATTTTTGAACCATTTTCCGCTTGGAGTGTAATGGTTTCAGGAGGAAGAAGTTCTGGGATAATGGTTTCTGCATCAAAAGAAAAAGACGCGAAAACACTTTTCCCATTTTCAAGCTTTTCATTTTTTAAATCAAAGGAATCGTGTTTGCTAAGAATGGTAATTTTTTTATTATTTTCGAGTCCTAAAAATCCAGTAGGACAATTAAACATTTCTGCCCCTCCTCCCATAATAGTTGCTTGTACAATTTTAAAATCCTTATATTTTCCCTCAGTAAATACTCCTAATTCGGTGTATTCCATAGGATCTCCAGTTTCAATTTCCCGTTCTTCCCAACAACCTCCACTGCCTTTTGTTATATTGGGTTTTACACTCGTAAGATCCGGTCTTTCTTTTGGAGTGGAGTTCCAAGTTATGGGAGAGGGGGAAAGGGGAGTTTTATCCATCACCGTAAATGTTCCAGAAGTTTGAAGAGGACTTGGTGAAGGAGTCTCTGTTGGCGTTGTAGTCGGTGTGGGCGTTGCGCTTGCCGTAATAATCGTTTTATTTGGCGTTGATTCTGGTGTAATGGCTGTTTGCATGGGATTTTCACATCCTGCAAAAAAAAGCAAAGGAAGGAGAAAAAGAAGGTTTTTCATAGAAAAAGAAAAAAAGAAAAAAAAGAATGTTTATTGTTATTTATCGTATTTTAGTTTGTCTAAAAATGCTTCTCGGAACTCACTCGTTAAATCGGTATAATTTACAAAAGAAATTTCTATAACATTAGTATCGGTAGCAAAAAGGTACGAAATACTTGTCTGGTTTTTTGGATCTTGGGGATCGTAATGGTCTTGATAACCCTTGTATGCCGATTTAATATATTCTAAAGCAGGAAGTTTTAGGTTTTTTAAAGTTTTTTTGTTTTTTTCAATTGTTACTAATTCATCTTTTGATATCGATTTCTGCATTGCTTGATATTGCTGTTTTGGAGTTTTTTTCACATTTTCTTCATAATCGCTGCAATCTGGTTTCTCTGAGGGGCATGCCCATAATCCAATATCAGTAATGACAATATAGGGCTTGGATCTGTCGTCTGGAACAGAGTAAATATACTGTATAAATGAATTCTCTATATGCCCCAAACAATCGAGTTTCCATTGTTTGGGGTATGAAAAAGCAATATTTGCAAATTTATAATCAGGGTTAGCAAAACGTGGATTATTGCAAAAGTTT
The DNA here is from genome assembly GCA_903882825.1 of uncultured Candidatus Peregrinibacteria bacterium. Classification (GTDB taxonomy): domain Bacteria; phylum Patescibacteriota; class Gracilibacteria; order CAIRYL01; family CAIRYL01; genus CAIRYL01. The sequence continues at coordinate 23,094 of CAIRYL010000119.1, forward strand.
TTATGTGTTACCTCTACCCATTCTTCGGTCGTTGACGGAATTAAATTATTATTGGTTAAGGGGGTTGAAGAAGGATTTGCAGTTGGTGTAGCTGTAGAAGTAGGTGTGGAAGGAGTTACGCTTGCCGTAATAATCTTTTTATTTGGCGTTGGTTCTGGTGTAATGGCTGTTTGCATGGGGTTTTCACATCCTGCAAAAAAAAGTAAAGGAATGAGAAAAAGAATGTTTCTCATAAAAAAAGAAAAAATGTTTATAAATACAGTCAGAACCAGGTTACACTTTTTTGCTCAGTATTTGTAATATTCTGTAATTATTTTTGAATATTTCTAAAAATTTTTACTTTTCCATTTTTTATTTCTTCTTTAAGGCGTTCATCTACTGCTGAGTTTTCTGAATATTGTTTTAAAAATTTTCTTCGTTCTTCTCCATTTATAATTCGTGCTGAAAAATTTGCATTTCTATAAATTGGGAAAAATGAAACTTCCACAATATCCTTTTTTATCATTATTCCGAGAGTGAGCCCAGTGCGTACTTCTTCTGAAAATATTTGGTCAAAGACAAAATTTCCAAGTGAATAAAAAATAGGTTTTCCGTTATATATTTCCATTGGTTGTATCACATGTGGGTGATGTCCGATGATCATATCCGCACCGGCATCTATAAACTGTTTTGCGGTTTCTCGTTGAGAAGGGGGAATCCCCGTAAAATATTCGGTTCCCCAGTGTGTATATACCATAATAAAATCTACAGAGGGACGAATACGTTTTATTTCTTTTAAAATAGGTTCTGGATCATGCGTAAATAAATCATGATATGCTACGAATCCTATTTTTTCGCCTCGAATTTCCTGGATAACTGAAATATTTTGCGTGTTAAAAGGATGTCCAATGGTATGTATTCCTGCAGACTCTAAATATTTTTTGGTTTCTTCTAAACGTATTTTTCCAAAATCGAGAGTATGATTATTGGCAATACTTGCCATATTTATGCCGTACTGAAAAAGATTTTTAGAAAGAGCAGGATCCACGGTAAAATTGGTCATATCTCCCTTTGGAGGGTTTGGAACTTGAGTACTCATAACCCCTTCGTGATTTACAAGTGTTATATCTTGTCCGGAGAGGAATCTCTGAAAAAAAGGGTCGATGATAAATTCTACTCCCTTTTTCGCAATGGTTTTGCGGATGTATCGATCCAGCATTATATCTCCAGTAGCTAAAATACTCATAACCGCGGGAGGTTTTTCGTTTTTATGAAAAGATTTTATAAAATATCCAGTAATATAGCTTGTTGGGAGGCTTTGATCTGGATTTTTTATAATTTTTGAAGAATTTGAGTTTTGGAGTATTTCAAATGAGGTATACCCCTTTTCTTTTGCGAGATTTATGAGTGTTTTTAAAATAGGACGTGAATCATTATCTACTCTTTTTGCGCCTTCGGTATCTAAATTTTGTAAAACCGCCTTACTCAGTTCGTCATGGAAATTTGCAATATCGTTGGTTAAATCATGAGAAAAATCCATGGATCCAATAATAACCGAGTTTTGTGAGAAATTTTCTGAAAGAAATTTTTGAAGTTTTTGTTCATCTTCTGGTGTCGCGGAATCGTCTATTGCTAAAGGAACAACCTGAGCGTTTGGAAAAGATTTTTTAATAAATGCCACTATTCCGGAAATACCATGTTCTGCCTGAATCATATCGTTTGAAATTTTTGAAAATCCACTTTTTTCTATTATTTTTGTATTTGCTTCTAAAAACCCAAAAGGTGTTTTCCAAGGGCTTATATTTGTAAAAATTGTTTTTCCACCACGATGATGATGATTTGGAGAAAGTAAAAAAACAGTTTCTATAGTATCGGAAGAAGCCGTGTGGAGGACTTGTGCAATAAAGTGTGGAGCTAAAAGATGATGATTAACAATAAGAATTTGTGGCATTTCTTTTGGTTTTACAACATTCTTTTCTACACTTTTGTAAGCTCCTTCATAAAATTCTTTGTTCATAAAATATGAAAGAAGATAGATTTTTGGAGGAATCTTTTCTGTATTTTCTGCTACTGGTGGACTTTTTTTTGTTTCAATTAATAAAGGTTTTGAAAGTTTCCACCAAAAAAGTGCAGTAATAATGACGAGGAATATCAGGAGTAAAATAAGTGTTTTTTTCATTTTTCTTCTTTTAAAAAGCCTTTCCATAAGAGTATTATTACGCCTAAAAATAAAAAAGTATCAGCCATGTTAAATACTGGGAAGTTCCAAATAGCAATAAAATCCGTTACTTTTTGGTATAAAACGCGTTCTATAAAATTTCCAATAGCTCCGCCTGCAATAAGTGCGCTAGAATATATTTCCCATTTTTTTTGGGGAGGATTTTTATACACAAAAATTCCAGCACCAAAAAATACCAGTGCGGAAATTCCAATTTGAAGTATTCCTGGAACAGGTACAGAAAAAGCAATTCCACTGTTATAGTGTAATTCTAGTCTTAAACAATTATTTATAATAAAAAAAGGTTGAGACAGTTGTTGTTGTGCAAAGAATTTACTGCAAATGTCTACAGCGAAAAAAAATACAGAAAAGAAAAGGAAACGCATATAAAATTGTAAAAAGCTCAAGAAATAGATAAAAATTTCTATTTTCCCTTACATCATTTCTTCTTGTGGATGAGATTTTTTAAAAATTGATTTTATTTCTGGTGTAAAAAATTTTAAAAATGAAAGCATCCCCAAAAAAAGTATAACGGAGAAAACCAGAATAAACAGAAGCGTCATGGGCGAAGATCCAAATCCTGGAATAGCCAATCGTATTAAAAATATTCCTACCGCCATTATACTGGTGGCAATAATAATTTTAAAAGATGGAAGAATGGGAGGAAGAAAAGAAGTGTGTTGTGAGAGAAAAAACCATCCAAAACCTGTTACCGCACATTCCGAAATAATAGCGGAAATCGAGGCTCCTAAAAGCCCATATTTTGGGATAAGAAAAAGGTTTGAAATAAAATTTATACTGAGGGCAATTCCATTAATCCACATTACTTTTTGTTGTTGGTTATAGGAAATAAGGCAATAATTAAAAAAAGTAGACAAAAAAGAAAGGAAAAGCGGAATACAGAGAATTTTAAAAGCAGTATCCGCCCCTAAAATTCCAAGACTGGCATCAGTGAGCATTTTTGAATCAGCTAAACTCGCAGAAATAGGTGTAGCCAGCATTATTCCACCTCCAGCAATGGGAAGCCCTAGCGCAAATAAAAAAAGGAATGAAGATCTTAAAATTTGGAGAATATGAGGAGAGGATTCTTCAATAGATTTTGCGAGGAGCGGGAGTACAGAATTCATAAAAAATAACGGAAGAAGGAGGAGTACGTCCATCATCCTAATGGCTACATAGTATTTTCCGCTTTCTAAATCACCACAAAATTGGGCTATACATATTCCATTTTCTGATCTGGGTAATAAAAATCCCAATAGCAAAAACCCCATTCTAAAATAAAGTGTTCCTAAAATCATGGAAAGTCCGAATGGTAGGCTTTGCAGAAAAAGTTTTTGCATTCCATTTTTTTGGAATGAAAAATGAAGAGGAAGTTCACGTTGGGTAAACAAAAAGGTCATTCCAAATGTAAACAAAGAACCAAAAATTCCCATACTTAAAATCCATAAAAAAGAGGAAGAAGATGATTCTGGACTGTAATACTGTGTAATCCACAAAACTCCTAAAAATGTAAATAATTTCCCTAAAATAAGCGAGTATGAGTGAAATCTCATCTTCCAAAAAAGTTGTAAGATTATGGAAACCGTCCCACTCATGAGGACAAAAAAAGTGGCAATGGAGGCAAAAATAACACCAGTCGGAATAATCGTTCCGGTGTATGCCGGAATAAAAAATGCGCTTCCCATTGCGAGGAGCATTGCGCCTCCTGTAAGAATAAGTCTGAGAGAGAATGCGTTGGAATAAATTTCATTCCGGAGTTCATCATGTTTCGACATTTCTCGGAGGGCAAGGGTGTAAATGCCCATATCTGCAATAGCTCCAAAAAATGCAAGAAATTCATAAATAGTTCCATAATCCCCAAATTCGGAAGTGTTAAAATAAGAGGATAAAATTCGTACTGTAAATAAAGCCAATATGGCAGTTCCAATTTTTCCAAAAATTTGTGCAAAAGTATTTCCAAGAATTTGTTGAGCGATATGGCGCATATATTTAAAAAATTCACATCCAGGAGTGTAGGGGAGTGCGCCATATAAAAAAAGAGAGATTGTTTTAGGAAAATACTGGAAAAATTTTATAAAAAAAGGTAGAATGCCATGAACAATCTTTATTTTTACGCATTTTTAGAAATGGAATCCTATAAAATTCCTCGGGAAGTCCAAATAGAAGATCGAATTTTCGGTCCTATTACCATGCGCAGACTCATTATTTTGTCTGTGGGTGGAGGATTTACATACTTGGTTTGGTTAAAGTTAGGGAAAACATATGGACCTGCGGTTTGGGGAATCCCTGTTTTTTTATTTGGAAGTCTTACTTTGGCATGGGCTTTTTTAGAACCACTCGGTATACGATTTGGGAAATTTTTATTACGTTTGGTAGAATTTATGATTCATCCCAAAATTCTTACTTTTGATAAAAGGTTTTCACAACAAGTTTTTTTTCAGTTTATTGAATCTCAATCAAGAAATCAGAATTTTTCTGAAAAGAAAAATGGTCCAAATGAATCAGAAATTTACAATGAAAAACAAAAAACATTAGAACGTCTTCATGAAATTACACCACTTCTGGATATGGATAATAGACTCTCTCATTCATAAATATGCCTGAAATTGATGAACAAGAAACCGTTCGGCAAAAAAAAGGAGGACAACGAAAAAGTGTCCAATCACATTTACCCATTTCCGAAATTCGTGATGGTTTAGTACTTTTAAAAAATGGAGGTGTTCGTGCAGTACTCAAAACTTCTAGTATTAATTTCCATCTCAAATCTGAAGATGAACAATTAGCAACGATTAACGCATATCAAGGATTTTTAAATTCTCTCGATTTCCCTATTCAAATTCTTATTCGGTCTCGAAAACTTGATTTGGATGATTATTTTGAACATTTACAACAAAGAATTTTTCAAGAAGAAAATCCTGTTATTAAAGGACAAACGCGAGAATATTTAGAATATATTAAAAAACTCGTAGAATATGCCGATATTATGGAGAAAAATTTTTATGTTGTGATTCCTAAAAATCCAAAGCGAGTAGAAAATAAAGGAGTTTTTCAATCCTTTTGGGATAATATTACGCCAGAAGATTCATTAGAAAAAGTGAGTTTGAGATATAGTGAATATAAAGCATTAAAAGAAGGTATAGAAAAACGAATAGATACGGTAAAAGCAGGATTAGAGAGATGTGGTTTGAGAGTCGAGCAAATGGGAACACAATCTCTTATTGAAATGTATTATCATATTTTTAATCCGGAAGTTTCTCGGCGTGAAAAATTAGGCAATGTAGAAGAGTATTACGTTACAGGGCGTTGATTTTTTTAAAAGGTTTTAGTGTTTTTGTTTTTTTTGAAGTCAAAAAAAATGCTGACTTGTTTTTTTATCAATATAAAAGGCAAAATAGAATCGATTTTTTTGTTTTTGTATGCCTCTCGAAATTTCTCAATTTTCAAGTGATTACCAATCTTCGTGGATAAAAGGAGTATTTTTCTTTATGATCTCTGTTTTTTCTACAATTTTTGTGTGGAATGCTTATGATATGATTTCTCCTCTTGTTTTTTTCCTTGTATTTTTTGGATTTTCTATAGGAGGGGTGGTTTTTTCTGCATTTTTACAAGGATCACGATTTTTTGCCCTTGGATATCCCCTTACGTTTCTTTTTATCACTCAAATTTTTGGTCTTTCTGGAAATTATTTTTGGATATTTTTTGGTTTGGGTATTACGTTTGCAGTTCTTTTTTTTACGTTGTATATCGAACTTTCTGAAAGAGTTCAGATTTCATTTTTAGTACTGGTTCCACGGGCTATTTCAAAAGCTTTTTTTATTTTCCTCCTCGTTATTTCTCTGGTGATGGCTTCTACGGTTCCACTTCCTGACCTTTTAGCGAAAATTTTTGAAAGTAACGTTTTTACCGAAACACTTCAGAAAATAAATACCGGGGTTCTGTCTTCTCCTTCTGTGTTACAGTCTTTAGAAGAACAAAAAAAAGAAATTTTAAAGACGTGTGGTGGAGATACAGAATGTGAAAAAGTCGCGAATATCCAAATGGAAAAACAATTATTAGCAGGAAAAAACACCTCATCAATGGCAATTCAAGAGCAATTAAAAAGTATAATTACCCCAGAATTGTTCCAGTCTCAAATTTCAGATCTCCCCTATGCTTCCTTTCTTCCTGTAAGCTTCACACAAAATATAGGAGTTTTTTTCCTGGTTTTACTTTTCGGGCTTCCTTTTATATCTATTTTTTCATTATTAGGGTCACTTCTTATTTATCCTATTTTTATTATATTAAGACTTTTCCAGGTATTTACACTTCATACTCGTTCCGTAAATCAAGAATATTTTGTGTAATCAATGGGAAATAATTATCATTTTTCTTCGAGTTCTCTACTGGTGGTCGCGTTTTCTGGAGGACCAGATTCGGTATATGCAGTAGAAAATCTTTCTCATAATGGATTTAAAAACCTTATTCTGGCGCATTTTCATCATCATATACGAAATGAAGAAGCAGAAAAAGATGCAATTTTTTGTGAACAGTATGCACAAAAAAATGGCTATCGGTGGGCAAGAGGGGACTGGGAAACTCCAGAAAATAGTGAAGAAAAAGCACGTAAAGCGCGTTATACATTTTTAGAAAAAATACGAGAAGAATCCGAAGCAAAAGCCATTGTAACCGGTCATCATGCGGATGATATGGCGGAAACAATTTTTTTGCAGTTTTTAAGAGGAGGTGGAATGAGGGGGTTGAAAGGAATGGAAGAATGGGACGATATTCGTAAAATTTGGAGACCTTTTTTAGGCGTTCAAAAATGCGAAATTGTACAATTTTTACAAGATAAAAAAATCCCATTTTGTATTGATTCTTCAAATAATGAATCGATATTTACTCGAAATTTTTTACGAAACAAAATTTTCCCACTTCTTCAAGATCGATTTCCTGGATTTTCTCAAAGAATTTTAAAAAATACTGAGTATATTGCGTCTACGGTATCTTTTTTGGAATCTGTAGCAGAGGAATTTTTAGCATTTTATCCTTCACCGTATTTTGAAAAAGATCATTTTTTTTCGCTTCATCCCACTGTCCGGTATGAAGTATTGAGAAAAATATGTTCTCCATTTTTTGGAGATTCATTACCGATTGAACAAATAGAAGAATTTTTAAAAAATGGAAAAAGTGGTAAAAAATGGCAAGGAAAAGGGAAAATATTTACTATTTTTGGAAAAAACGTTTTTTATGAATCAATATGATGGAGTTTTTTGGAACCGTAATAAGCGGAGATGGTATTGGAAAAACGTTAGGTTTCCCAACTATAAATATGAGTACAGAAGAGATTCTTACAGAAACTGGTGTGTTTTCAGTGCATATTCAATTTCTCCATGATCCCCAAAAATTTGTGGGGATTTTACATCTTGGACCAAGACCAACTCTTCATAAATTAGAAAAAAGGGTGGAAATATTTGTGCTCAACTTTTCAAAAACCGTATTAAACGGCACAATGGTCAAGGTTTCTATGGGGAAAAAAATTCGTGATGTCCAAAAATTTGATTCTCTTGATGATTTAAAAATACAGATACAAAAAGATATAGAGATGATTTGAAATTATGAAATATTTTTCTTTATTTCATATCCTAAAAAATAACTCAACAGTTTTTCGCCTTCTATTCCTGACTTTTCGGGATGGAATTGTATACCGGTTATATTTTGTTTTTGTACTGCTGAGCAAAATATTTTTTTATCATATTCGGTTTCTCCTAAAATATACTGTGTATCGTCTGGGATGCAGTAGTATGAATGCACAAAATAAAAATCTTGAAGTGGGAAATTTGTCTTTTCTGGTTCTCTTTGAAAGGAAACAGTGTTCCATCCGGTATGTGGGACAATACCTACTTCCTGCAGATTAAATTTTTTAACTTTTCCAGGAATAAGTCCAAGACATGGAGTGTTTCCTTCTTCTGAAAAATCAAATAACAGTTGCATTCCGAGGCAAATGCCCAGAATTGGTTTTTTGTAGTTTCTTAAAAAAACATCTATTTTTTTCTCCTGCAATAATTGCATAGCGCTTTTAGCATGCCCTACTCCAGGAAAAAGAATTTGATCTGTTTTTTGTAAATCTTCAACATTTCCAGAAACTATAAATGGTATTTTTAAACGGTGTAAAGCGTTTGTAATACTTTTAATATTTCCTGCATCGTAATTTATAACGCCTATCATATCATCATTTGGTTGAGTTTTCCTTCATCATTGAGCTTTTTAAGATTGTCAAAACCACCGACAAAGGTTTCTCCTATAAAAATCATGGGAACCGTTCGATGATTATGTTCTTCTACGAGCGTAAAAAATTCTTCTGGATGTTCTTCTACAGAAATTTCTTCGTATGCGTATTTTTTTGCTTTTAGAAGTTCTTTTGCGGCAACGCAGTATGGGCAATGAGATTTTGTAAAAATACGAATAGCATTCATAAAAAATGTAAAAAAAGCTTTTGAAGCGTATCAAAAAGGAGGAGTATATGAAAGGTGTTTTCATTTTTTTAAGAGTGTGGTATAATACCACGAGTTTTTTATCTTTTATGAATTATTTTTTACACAGTGTCGAATCTTTCTTTGTGAATTTTTTACAAGCTATTCGTCCATTTTTTGATACTGCACTGGATAAAAGTGATGAATTTTTTCTTTCTCTGCTTTTATTACTATTTGGATGGTGGCTTGGGAAAATAGTAGAAGAAATTATTGTTAAAATTGGGAATCGTCCTTTTTTACAAAAAATTTCTGAGAGGAGTGGGTTTTCTGAACTTTTAAAAAAAGCGGATATAAATGAACCTCCTGCTCGAGTAATTGGGCAATTTATGAAAGGATATATTTTTTCACTCTTTATTTTATCGGTTGCAAAATTACTAGAAATTAACGCCATTGCGGAATTTTTAGAAAATATAATTCGATATATTCCCAATATTATTATTGCACTCGTCATTGTTCTTTTTGGGATTCAGGTGGCAGATACGTCTTCGGCGGTGATTAAAAGTGGATTTAAAGTTGCCAATTCTTCTTCTGGAAAAATTCTTTCTATCGTTGCGAAGGGCATTATTGTAACATTTGCAATTTTGGCAGCACTTGCTCAACTAAAAATTGCTCAAGATCTTATACAGGTATTATTTATTGGTTTTGTTGGGGCTATTGCGCTTTCTGGCGGGCTTGCTTTTGGGCTTGGAGGGAAAAAAATTGTAGAAGAATTTTTAGATGATTTACGAGGAAGTACGAAAGAAGAAAAAGAAGACGTACAGGAGAAATAAATAAAAATGTTTTATTTTCCTCTTTTATACCCTTTTTGCATTGCTTCTTCCTCGTTTGCAAAAAAGATACGATTTTTTACGGCAAGCGTGTCTGCCTTTGTATGATCGAGTGGATAAAAATATTTTCCGCTTTTAGAAGCTACAAATTGCATTCCTTTTGGTGCTGGAATTTTTTCAAGATTTGGGAGAATTTCAGTAATTTCTGTGGAAAAATTTCCAGATGGATATACGGAAATTTCTGAATCTTTTCCTATTTTTAGTCGAATTTCCGAACTTTCTGAGATTCCATAGAGTATTCCGTTTTCTATTTTTTGAAGCTGAATGACGGGAATAAGCCCTGGAGATTGATTTTCATGAGAAAATGGAATTTTCTCCTCGAAAAAAAAATGCCGTTCCAGCACAATACCTATGAAAATTCCAATGCAGAATATTCCGAGCACGCCTACGATATACCTTCCCTTTTCCATATCATCATGAAAAAATCGTTTTTCCACCTTGGTTCTACTCCTCGCCTTTCCATGGAAGAAATTATACGGTTTTTCCCGGGTGCTGACTATTCTTTTCATTCGTTTGAACATTTTTTAGCCATTGAAGCTGAACTAGAAGCGACTCAAGCAATTTTCCCATTTTTAGGAGGAAGTATACGGTCAGGAGAAATTCTTCTCCAATCAAAAGAGATGGATGAGATTGAATCTGCTCTGGTGGAATTTGTAAAATCTCATGCTTCTGATGGGAAAAAAACGCGTGTTGGTATTAATATTTTCCCAGAACAAAAATATCATTCCCTTTTTCCAACACTCTTTCGGGTCTTAAAAAATGCTTCTCAAGAGTTTGAAATTTCTTTAAGAATTGTGAATAGAAAAGGTCAAAACTTGGATACTTCTACAACCCAAAAAGAAGGACTTTTACAAGAAGGACATCACGAATTTTCTATTTTTGCTTGTAAATCTGCGCTTTTTCTTACAAAAACTTTCAGTATTCAAAATATTGAATCATTTGCAAAACGAGATTTTGGGAAACCAGTGCGTGATATGGGAGTGGGGATGTTACCTCCAAAACTTGCCCGAATGATGATAAATTTATCACGGGATAAACAGGGGAATGTACCATTGGCAGTGTGGGATACCTTTTGCGGAACGGGAAGTGTTTTGTTAGAAGCTCTTGATATGGGGATCGCTCAAATTATGGGGAGTGATATTTCTAAAAAAATGTTAGACGCCAGCCAGAAAAATATTTCTTTTTTCTGTCCCCATCTGCAAAACCATATGCATACCTTGCTTTTCCCGCATGATGCTACCAAATCTTTTACAAATCGAAACATTGGGAATTTTACCGTGGTATGTGAAGGATTTTTAGGGCGTATTTTTAGCCATTCCATTTCAGATGCAGAATTTTTTGAACAAAAAGATGTACTTCTTCCTTTTTATGAAAATTTTTTAAGGTCACGAAAAGAAGAAGGAATTCAAAAAATAGTTCTCGCCATTCCTTTTTGGAAAGGAAAAGAGAAAGAATATTCTTTTTCACAAAAACTCCTTGAAACTGCAAAAAAAATTGGGTACGATGCGCCAGCGCCTATTTTATATAGACGACCACAACAGTTTGTAGGACGAGAAATTCTTGTTTTCCAAAGTATATAAAGTTTTACATTATCGGCGGTATATTGTATTCCCCTGTAGCTCAGCGGTAGAGTAGATGGCTGTTAACCATTTGGTCACTGGTTCGAATCCAGTCGGGGGAGCCATTTTTTCACTCATAAAACTTGCCGATTCTGTATAAGAAACTCGGCAGTTTTTGTGTATTCCACTTTTTGTATCTTTTTATGGGATACAAAAATATTTTTAAAAAATAGTCTTATTTGGGAAAAAGAAAAGGGAATTTTTATACATTTTCAAAAAGAAGTATTCTGCTTATAATCAGAACAATTTTAATTCTTCACTCTTCAATATTTCATGTTACTTTCTCCATACTTCACCAAATACTTGGCATACGAACTCACTCGAGAATTTGCCTCTTCTGATACTCGAAAATTTGCTCGAACATTGCTAGATGCCAAAGTCGATCTTAATCCTCATCAAGTCGGGGCGGCACTCTTTGCCTTCAGATCTCCTTTTTCTAAAGGAGCACTGCTCGCCGATGAAGTAGGGCTTGGGAAAACCATAGAAGCAGGAATTCTTCTTTCCCAAAAATGGGCGGAACGAAAAAGAAAAATTCTTATTATCTTGCCGTCAAACCTTCGAAAGCAGTGGAACCAAGAGCTTTTAGAAAAATTTTATCTTCCTTCAAAAATACTCGAGGCAAAATTGTATAATGCTGAAGTAAAATCGGGAGTTTTGAATCCTTTTGAAACGACGAAAGAAATTGTTTTGTGTTCCTACCATTTTGCACGAAATAAATCCTCAGAAATTGCACGAGTAAAATGGGATTTAGTAGTAATAGACGAAGCCCATAGACTTCGGAATGTGTATCGCAGTGATAATAAAATTGGGAAAGCTATTAAGGAGGCAGTGGCAAATGCTCCAAAAATTTTGCTTACCGCTACACCACTTCAAAACTCACTTTTAGAGCTTTATGGGCTTATTAGCATTATTGACGATCAGGTTTTTGGAGATCTCAAAAGTTTTAAAGCCCAATTTTCCAGACCATCAGATACAGAATTTGGTGACTTAAAAGCTCGTATAAAACCAATATGCCAACGAACCCTTAGAAGACAAGTACAAGAATACATTCGATACACCAAACGAATAGCTATTACTCAGGAGTTTATTCCTACCCCCGAAGAATATGAGCTTTATGAAGAAGTTTCTGAATATCTGAGAAGCCCTGAACTCTATGCCCTTCCCAAAAGCCAACGGCATCTCATGACCCTTATTTTGCGAAAGCTCCTGGCTTCTTCAAGCTTTGCTATTTCCAACACCCTTTTGGGACTCATGAAGAAGCTGGAAAAGATTTTGGAAGAAGGTCGATTTATTACGAATGGAGATGATTTTTTAGAAGAAGAATACGAAGAGTATGATTCATTAAGAGATGAATGGGCAGAGTTGGAGGAAGAGGAAGAAAAAAAAGAAGAAAA
>CAIRYL010000120.1 GCA_903882825.1 uncultured Candidatus Peregrinibacteria bacterium
AGGCCATTCATATAAATGTTTAATGAAGATTTAAGCAGTGGCGGAATTATGGCAAGGCGTTTTTTGTTGCCTTTTCCGTGAGTGATTAAAATAGTGTTTTGTTCCAGGCAAATATCTTCGAGTTTTATATTAACAAGCTCATTGACGCGAATGCCGGTAAAGTAGAGCACATAGAAAAGAAGTAGGTGGGTATTGTTGTTACTTTTTTCTGCCTTTATGTGAGTGTATCCCGCATTTATAAGCAACATGGTAAACAGTGCAAATTCTGCCTTCGTTTTGTCATCTGTTATATCTTTAAAATCTAGCGTTTTAACATCAATAAAATTTTGGTTTTTTGGGTTGTTAAGAATATATTCCCCAAATGCCAACATTTTTAGTTTCCCTGCGTCATTTTTTTCCATAAATCCCAGTTCTCCATTTGGAGAAATATGAAGGAGTTTGTTTGGAACAATACTGGCTTGATTCTTTGGATCATCAATAAATTTTTGTATAAATAAACTTACACTTTGTCGCATAATTTCTTCTACATCTTCATCTATAGAGGAGATATTTATTAGCCAGCTAATATCTGAGGTTTTAGATTCCAAATTTACAATGTCTTCAATTTTAATAGCATTTCCCCAGTTTGTTGTAGAATAAAGTTTTTGGAGTGCTTTTTGACCAATACTCATTTTTTGTTCTTCTGTAAGAGAATTTTCATCTATCCACCATAATACTTTTTCCATATCGTCTATTGTTCCAGTTTTTAAAACAGCATCTAAAACTTTCATCAGATCTTTTTCTATTTCCATACCACCCTTTCCATTTTTATATTCTAATGTATAGGCTCCTGCTGATGAGGTCACCACAACACCATTAACGCCTTGAATTTTTAAGATATCTACTACTCCTTTCACTCCTTCCTTGGCTTTTTCCTCAAGGTTTTTACCGTCTAGTTTTTGCATAATATTATCGGTGGGAACAGGGACGCTATTTTCCCCTATTCCATTACTGCCAAGTACACTGGCAAGTGCGGTAAGGTTGGCATTAAAATCTGGATTTGTTGCGAGTATAAATTCTTGGTCTTGTTTTATTTGGGTTTCAATACTGGTATACAAAGCTTCTAAATTTCTTACTTCCTGTTCTATAATCTCTGTGGAAGTTGATTCGTGTTTTATAACATCCGAGATATTTTGCTTTGGTATAATTTTATCGGGAGAAAAAAAATTTGCATCATAAATTGTTCTTTCCTCTCCTCCTTTACGATTTGCTAAATTTTTTAATAAATTAATCTTCAAGTCTTCCTTTATTCCAACATTTGTTCCAATTTCATTAACACGAGTGGATAAAGCCGTAAGTGCGTCGTTTAGTTTGCCTGCAATACGCTCTTTTTCGCCTTTGTTAATTTCTGCACCACTTGGATTCCCTCTTTCATCTTTTTTTGCATTTTCTAAAACCCCTTTTAATTCTTTTAGTTTCGCCCTTGGAGAATTTTCTCCAGGGATTGCTGTCCCGAGTGGATTTTCTGCCGTTATTATTGGTGGGTTCTCTGCCATACAAAAGGGAAATACTGTGCAGGTTTTACTGCCAAAATTCTGTGCATTATACCAGTTTTTTTTAAAAAAAGAAAGCGAGATTTTAAAAAACGGGGGGAATTTCTATTTTAATGTGCTGGGAGAAAAGAGGGTATTTCACTTCACTGGCGAGTGGGGAAAATGTTCCGTTATTCGCAACGCTGGATTCCCGCCTTCGCGGGAATGACAAAGCATCAACAGGAGTGACAAAGCCTCAACGGGAATGACAAAGCCTTCGCGGGAGTGACAAAGCATCAACGGGAATGACAAAGCATCAACAGGAACAACAATCCTCCATTTGGATCGAGAGTGACGAACAATTCCAGCAGTTCAAAAAAAGAATTACTGCTTAAATTTGGGGATGAAGCGCCCTGGCAATAGCTATTACATTTTTTACAAAAGAAGAGAAATTTTAACAACCGTATGAGAATCTGATCTTCCATTATACTTATCAATTCTTTGTAAAATTGGATGAGTATTGGATTTTGCACTTTCGCCACTTTCTCCGTAAGGTTCTGGAATTTTACGTACATCATCCATCGTAAATTTAGAATATTTTTTTCCGTTCCCATCTGTTTGCAAAAAATTCGCAACACTCATAATAACATCGTCCATATTATTACTAATATCTGGAACCTTATTAGTTGCACTTACTATATAACTGAAATTAAAAGGCATAAATTGCGGTACACCGTATGCCCCTGAAAAACTTCCCTTCATTTCTTTCAATTTATCTGGAGGAATGCCCTTGCGTATTGCATAGTCTAAAAGCCCCACCATATAATCAACAGCCTTTTTTGGCAATGTTTCTTTTATCCTTTGGGAATCTCCTAATAATCCAAATAATTGAGTATTAATAGCGTTAAAAATAGGAATATTTCCTTTTTTTTTGCCAAAACCTGTTTCTTTTTGAAGGGTGGCAACAATAATTTCTGCAGGAATATCATAGGTATTTTCTGCTAACTGTAAAACTTGTTTATGTTGTTTATAAAAGTCCTTCGCTATTTCTAATGAGGCATTAGTAAGATACTCCTCTCTGTTTTTCTGGGCATCGGATAATTGTTTCTTCGTTGAATTCGGCATGCAATATTCATGCATCGTAAGTCCTTGTGGTGATGTACCATACAGAGCTTGAAAATATGGCATAAATGTTGCTTCTGCATGACCTTTAGATTTTAATTTGTCAAAAACTTCTTTATAGCGAGGATTATTGAGAGTATCGGCATTAAATTTATATTTTTCATTATGTATTCGTATTTGCAGATCCAATAAAAACAAAACATAATCATGAAATAATTCTCCTGATGTTTTTTCGTCACCAGCATCAAATTTACGTTTCGCAACTTTATGGTGATAACCATTCGCATCCTCAAGATCCTTTTTCACCTCACCAGTAAATGTATTATATTGCCCTGGAGTAATTGCATCAGCACCAGTTATATACTTGTTTTTTATAGTATCATTATTAAAAAAATCACCTAATCCACTTTTGAGAGCTTCAAAATTTCCTGCTGGTGTTACTGATGCTGGTTTTACTGCTAGTGGTGGTGCTGCTGGTACTGTTGCAGGTGCTGGTTTTACTGATGGTGGTGGTGCTAGTGGTGGTGCTGATGTTAATCCTCTTGTCAGTCCTGGTGCTGGTTGTGCTAGTGGTGGTGCTGTTGCAGGTGCTGGCTTTGTTTCTGGTTGCTTTTTTCCAAAAATTTTATCTAAAAAATCTGTAAGCTGGTCTTTTGTAAATGTTCTTTGTTGATTTGGACTAAAATAATCTGGCATTATGTTATTCTTCGTTGAAACGACTATTACCATTATTCCATCACTATCTTTTATTTTTACTTGCCCTGAAATTTCACCGTTTTTATTTATCGTTATTTTTAAATCTTTATATTTTCCATTTTTAAAATTAAAATCTCCAGTAAACTCGAAAATAGTGTTTTCTGAAGAAGTATCAGTGTGTTTTTTGAATGTAGTATTATATTGAGAAAAGATCGTATCAAAGTCCTCTAGTGACGTTTTTGACGTTTCTGGTTTTTGTGGTGTTGGCGGTTTTTTAAGTACTACCTTATTAATATAGTCTGCATATTTTGGATGAATTCCATCACCATTATCTTTATATTCACCCATAAAAGAAACAATAGTAGGATTTTTTTGAGCAATATCTTTCAGAATATTCTTTACAGTGAGAAGATTCGTCCTCTTACTTTCGTTACTTGGACCACCTGCTAATATAATTTTTTTTACACCTTTTTGCTGTAATACCTTAATTTGTTCCTTCACTGTGGCACCGTCAATTGTATTATTTAATAACCCCGACGACAAAACCACTACCTTTCCTCTTAAATCAATATCTTTTATTCCATTTATTACCTGTAAAACTTTGTCTGGATTTCGACCTTCCCCTGCTAAAATTATATCTGCTTTTGCACTCACTCCTAAACCAAGCGCAACTGAATCTCCAATATATACCATGTCTTTTGGTTCTACTGTTTCTTCTTTTAATTTTGGCTCACCTTCCTCTTCCTCTTCCTCTTCCTCCTCTAGGTTCAATTCTTTATTATCTATATTACCCATTAAAAATATACGAAAATCCTTATAGGAAATGAGTGAAGGCTGTGCAGTTGTTTCACGAGCAACTTCAATCGTTCCATTCTTTTCTATAACCGCGTTGCCATTTACCCTTGCAAGCACTTTCCCATTTTCATTTGTAGTATAGGTTATAGGGGTTTTTGCTTTATTAAATGTTTTTTGCACACTCACCGGACCGCTTGCTTGAACGCTTTGCTGAGGTTGAACTCTTAATAATTTATTTATTTTTTCCAATACTGTTGGTGCCGGAGCTGGTTTTACTGCTTCTGGTGGCTTTTTTTCAAAAATTTTATCTAAAAAATCTTTAAGCTGTTGTATTGTAAATGTTGTTTTTTGTTTACCAGGATTCAAATCTGGCACTAGTGAACCGCTTGAAACAACTATTGGCATGGGTTCATTATTTTTAGAAGTTACTTGCCCTGAAATTTTATCCCCTTTATTTATCGTTATTTGTAAATTTTTATATGCTTCGTACCCACTACCACTTTTAAAATCTCCAGCAAAATCAAAAATAGTTCTTTCGTTTCCTGTAAATTTAGAGAATCTTGTTGGCATCTGATATTTAGAAAAGAGATCCTCTAACTTTTCTATTGGCGTTTCTGGTGGTTTTTCTATTTTTGCTGGTGTTAATCCTTTTGTATCTGGTGCTGTTTGTGCTGTTTCTCCTGGTGCTGTTTGTGCTGGCGTTGTTGCTGTTGAAGCTGGCGTTGTTGCTGGTGCTGTTTTTGCTGGTGCTGGTGGGGTTGAAGCTGTTGTTTTTGCTGGTGCTGAAACTACTGGTGCTGGATCTGTTACGGTGAGTATTTTTTCTCCTGTAATACTAAAACCATACGTATGGAGTGATTGTTCTTGTACAGTAGCCGATGTTCCTGTGCTTTTTGCCAAAGAATCACTCGCAATATACTGCACTCCCCCATCATCAAACTTCGACATATCTCCATCTCCGTCTAAAATAGTAAAACCCACTATTTGTTTATTTATCCCATACACCGGAAATATTTCTTTTATACCGGTTTCAAATATTAATGGCTCTTTATTGAGTCTTTGCAAAACACTCATATTTTGAAATCTTTCAAAATTAAAATCTTCTCCATTACTTCTCTTTTTTCCTCTTAAAACTTGTTGTACATCATCTCCATCCGAAATAATACGGTATCCTTTATTTTTTGCCCATTCGCTTGCTTCTGAAGGAAAACAAGTTTCATTGCTCTTTTTTTCCAGCATTCCACGACTATTGGGAGGACTTGTTTTTAAATTTTCATATTCTTCAAAGATATCTATGTATTTTTTAAAATACGCTTGAATATTTAGTGTAGTTCCAGCCATTTCTAAAGGAGGCGCACTCGCTTGAACACTTTTTACAAAAAGATTGGCACGTTCCTCAGCAAAATTACTTTTTTGTGGATATGCCATCTCAAACGCCTCTATAATGGTCTTTTTCGCAGAAGTATCAATAGTGGTTAAAGCGTTTTGAAGTGTGCTTGCATCAATATTTCCTTTTTCCCACCACAATGCCCCTGTTTCAGTAACGGGAATATCAGAAGTACCAACTGTAATTTTTTGTAATGTTCCATCTATTTTTTGATTGCCTCCTTCTATTGTTTGTTCAAATTTTTTTGTTGCCTCAAAGGTATTGGGTGCAAACGGGGCAGTAAGTGTTTCTCCCACACTTTTCCCAAAATTTTTTACAGAATCAAAAAACCCACCTTCTTCACAGCAAAGGCGTTTTTCTAAGCTAGAAAAAACAAAAAATTGCCGAGAAGAGGGAAAAGGGAAAGGCAAAACCAATAAAAAAAGTGTTTTAAAAAATTAT
>CAIRYL010000121.1 GCA_903882825.1 uncultured Candidatus Peregrinibacteria bacterium
AAATTCAAACAGAAATTAGGAAATTTTTGACTGAAAAAGAAGAAATTATTGATATTGGCATTCGTAAATTACAGGAAATAAAAGCATTAATACTCAGCAAAGACGAAACGATGTTAATAAAAAAAATCAAAGATTTTTATAGTTATACAGAAGAATTAAGGGCTTTTCTTAAAAAATATTATGAGCTTACTGAATCGAGTCTATGCCACTCTTTACAATATTTAAGAGAAGAATATGAAGAAGATTTGTCGTTTCCAGAATTAGAAAAAAAGAAAAATTTAAAAACCCTTTTGAAAGAATATTTCAAAAAATTCTCTCTCAAAAAGAAAGTACCGAAATATGAACCAATGCCGAAAAAAAAAGAATCAGAGGAAAACAGAAAAGAAAATGCAAAAAGACAAAAAGTACGAGATGTTCTCTTTGCTCCATTATATGCACTAAGAGAAGATGCAATTCCCTCTTTGGAATGGTGTTCAGAAGTTTTTGAAAGGATAGAACTAAATGAACTTCATATCTCAGGTGATGCGGGGATGGGAAAAACTCATATTTCTTTTAATATTTATGAAGACCTAATCAGAAATCAAAAGAGACCTGCAATTTTTATTTTTGCAAAAGATATTAGCAGTGAGCAATCTTTAGAAAGTCAGCTAAAAGATAATTTCGGCATTCCGACAGGCTGGTTATTTGATGAGTTTTTAGAAGCTTTGGAAGTTTGTGCGAGAAATAGTAAAACAAAAATTCCAATTATTATTGATGGACTCAATGAGTCCACTTATTGGAATTTGGTATGGAAAAATGGAATAGATAACTTAATCATAAAGATTAAACAGAAATATCCTCATCTTGTTCTTATTACGACATATCGTACTTCCTACGAAGAACAATTGTTCCCTGATGGATATTTTGATTATAAACAGAATGAAAATTTTTGGAAAATAAAAGAAATAACGAAGGGTTTTGAAAGTCTAACATGGGATGCAATTGGAAGCTATTTCAAATTCTATAAAATAGAGCTGAAAAATCATTCAGATGTAATTGGTTATTTTCAACACCCTCTCCATTTAAAAATTTTTTGTGAAACCAAGAACCTAGAGAGAAAAAAAGATATTACTGTTTCTTTTCAAAATGAAGATTTGTTTGAAGTTTTTGATGAGTACATAAAAAAGAGCAATAAGAACATTACCGACTTTTTAAAAGGTATTGATTCAAGATATAACGATGGTTTTACGGAAAAAAAGTTATTGGAACTTTCTAGATATCTTTGGAAAAGCAATTCAAGAGGAATGCCAATTTCAGAGAAATTATTCACCGATGAAGAATTGAGGATTTTTGAAGGAGAGAACCTCCTCATTTTTAGAGATTGGAATGGGCGTGGAGGTAAAGAAGAAATTCAATTTACTTACGATTTACTGGGAGGATATTTTATATCCAAATACCTCGTTGATAAATATGAAGAATCTTATCCCTTGGTAAGTAACGACTCAAAGAACTATTTCTCACGATTCCTAAAAATTGGATTAGATTTTTTTCTTCCAGAAAGTGCCACAAAGTTTTTGGGGGATATTTTCTCAAAAATAAATAAAGTGTTAGGTTCTAAAAAACCATTACGCAGATTTGCAAAGTCGAGAGAATTTAAGGAAAAGCTGTTGGATAATGAAGCCGAACACCCTTTATACAATGATATTCTTCGAAGTTTATGTATCCTTTTTATAAAAAGAGAAAGACTGTTTCTCTTTGATATACTCGGGAAAAATCATAGAGCCAAAGAATGTTCAACTAAATCGCTGTTTGAAATAAATGCTCAGCACATCAAAGAAAATGAAAGTCATGTAAAGCAATTTTTGGAGACGGAATTTATTAAAGCAAAAAATAAAGATTCTCTTTTTAAATTAGTGAAATATGTAGAATTTGATGAGAATCATCCATTAAACTTTGGATTTTTCTCAGATTTACTGAAAAAACTGCCAATGTATGAAAGAGATTTATCTTGGACGGAATATATAAGAAGTAATAATTTGCGACATGAACACTCATATTTTTCAAATTTTGTAAGTTCTTTTGAAAATGCGTGTAAAGAAAAAGTTTTATCAAGTAGGGGGCATATTGCCGCTCAAAAAGTAATGTGGGTATTAACAACAAGCATTAGGAAATTGAGAGATGAGGCAACAAGAGCTCTCTATTACTATTCACGAAAAAACCCAGAAAAATTTCTAAAACTCCTTCAATATTCTTTCGAAATAAATGACCCCTATGTTCCTGAAAGAATGCTTTCTGTAGCTTATGGATTGGCAATGGCAAGGCAAAATGATTTTAAAGATGCATCTTATCGAGATGAATGGTTACCAAAATACGGAAGGATTATTTTCGATGGTTTTTTTGCTAAAAATGCTCAACACGCTACTACTCACATCTTAGCGAGAGATTATGCAAAAAGAACCATTGATATAGCACTTTTGCATTGTCCTGACTTACTCACAGATGATGAAAAGAATTTAATCCAATACCCTCTTGAGGTGTATCCTCACAAAATTTGGGGTGAAAGTGAAGATAAGAATGAAAAAGAATATAGAGAAGGAAATGCCCCTCTTCACATGGATTTTGAAAATTACACAATTGGACACCTTATAAAGGGACGAAACAACTATGATAGCCAGCATAGCGAGTACAAAACAGTTTTATCCCAAATTTATTGGAGAATTTATGATTTGGGATATTCTTTGGAAATGTTCTGGGAAATTGATAAGGATATAGCAAAAGAGAGAAATTATCATCGCAACGAAAATACTGGGAAAATTGACCGTTATGGAAAGAAATATTCATGGATAGCATTTTATGAAATGGCTGGATACAGAAACGATTTAGGGCTTTTTAATGGTTGGGAAGATGAAGCTGATTTTCGGATTTCGGATGCTGATATTGACCCCAGTTTTCCCGTTGAATTGAGACAATATAACTTGTTTGAAGAATTAGGCGTTAAGAGCTTAATATCACATTCTTCAAAAGATTGGATTACAAATGACGAAGATTTAGATTTCAAGAAATACTTACAGCTCAAGAGTCGTTTGGGTCTTAAAGATGAATATGAGTGGATTTTATTAAAAGGTAGTATTTCTCAAAAGGAGACAATGGTGGAAACGAGAGAAATACATACTGCCATTAGTGCTGTTTTCGTAGATGAAAATAATCTCAAGGCTATCAAAAAACTTGTAGGTAATTGGAATGATTACAGTTTTGAATACCCAAGAATTCAAGAAGATTATTACATCTTTGAAGGAGAAATTCCTTGGTGTAGCTTAATGCCAGAAGACTATTCTCAAGAAATCAGTATTTCATATAATTACCGTGATGTTGCAAAAACAAGACAAGATTTGAAGATTTTAAATAACGGACGAGACCTAAACAAAGAGGACGTTAATGCACTCACTGAAACAGAGAATGATACTCTAGAAATAGAGATGGAAACAACAGTTTTTGAAAACTCTTGGGAAAGCTACCACAGCGAAATTGTTCCCAGCGGACAAACTCAGTCTCCATCGAAAAAAATTTGCCAAAAATTTGGATTATTTTTATCTCCACAAAGCTCAGAATTGTATGACAAAAGTGGAGACTTGGTATCAACAGGATTTAAGCACGGAGAAGGATATAACAACACTTCGACCTTTACTTATATTCGAAAAGATTATTTGGAAAAATACCTGAAAGAGAAAAATTTAACATTACTATGGCTTCAACGGAGTGAAAAAACAGAGGGGCATGATTACAAAGCACATTATAAAATTCTTTTGTAATTATACTGTCCACCCTTCCATCCTCATCGTTATAATAGATTTTCCCTCAATAATTAGGCGATGTGTTCTATTTGGCTCGGGAGGAAGGATTCGAACCTTCGAATGACGGAGTCAGAGTCCGTTGCCTTACCACTTGGCGACTCCCGAACACAGGGAAAAGATACCATTTTTTTATAAATTGGGTAGAGTTTTTATAAAAATATTTAAAATTTCCGCTCTAAAAACTCATTCCAAGAAGAAATGGGTAAATCTTTTGCGGATCGAAATTTCTCCAGTGATTTTACCAATAATCTTGCAATTTGAAGATTGGTAACCAAAGGAATATTTCCATCAATAGAAGCTCTTCTAATTTTGTATCCAAAGGTTTTATTTTCATGGGCGAAATGACGAGGAACGTTAATAACCAGGTCACTTTTTTGAATTTTTTGAACCACTTCTGCTTCTGTGCAATGATCGGTTTGAATTCCATTTTCTTCTAAAATTTCTGCAGTTCCTTCGGTAGCAGTAATATGGTATCCCATTTCGGTAAGAGTTCGGGCAGATTCTAAAAAAAGCACTTTATCTTCCACTCGTCCAATAGAAAGAAAAATATTTTTTTTGGGGATTCGAAATCCGGTGGAAAGCATCGCTTTTAAAAATGCTTCTTCTAAATTTTCCCCAAAACACGCCACTTCTCCGGTAGAAGACATTTCTACCGAAAGCACAGGATCGGCACCACGAAGACGAGAAAACGAAAATTGTGGAGCTTTTACGGCAACATAATCTAAATCAAGCGTATGATATTTTTTAGTACGCTCTTCTTTCGATTCAATATCACCCAGGGCTGCCTTCATGGCGATTTCTATAAAATTATGCCCCGTTACTTTTGAAACAAATGGAAAACTTCGTGATGCTCGAAGATTGAGTTCTATTACTTTAATTTCATTATTTTTTGCAAGGAATTGAATATTAAAAGGACCAGTAATTTCTAAATGCTTTGCGAGTGTTTTCGCAATATCTTTTACTCGACGAATGGTTTCGAGATACGTTTTTTGGGGAGGAAGTACTACCGTGGCATCACCCGAATGCACTCCTGCGTTTTCTACGTGTTCGGAAATAGCATAAATAAGAATTTCCCCTTTTCCCGCTACGGCATCTATTTCAATTTCCCGTGCACCTACTTCAAATTTTGAAAGCACCACCGGAGCTTCAGAAGAAATTTTCACTGCTTTCCCTAAATAATTTTCTAGTTCTTCTGGACTTCTGGCAACCGCCATTGCAGCCCCCGAAAGCACATACGAAGGACGCACCAGTACTGGATACCCAACCGTATTTGCAAAATTTTCAATATCCTCTACTTTCGCAAATTCCATCCATTTTGGCTGATCAATTCCAAGCGTATCGAGCAGAGCAGAAAATACATGACGAGATTCCGCTCTATCAATATTTTTTGTATCGGTTCCGAGTACACGCACACCGGCTTCACCTAATTTTTTCGCAAGATTATTTGGAATTTGTCCTCCTGTAAACAACACCACTCCTTCTGGATTTTCGGCTTCGTAAATATCTAAAACGCGTTCGAGTGAGAGTTCATCAAAATATAATTTGTTACAAGTATCATAATCGGTAGAAACCGTTTCTGGATTATAATTAATCATAATGGTTTCGTATCCGGCATTGGATAGAGTTTTAACGGCATTTACACATCCCCAGTCAAATTCGACAGATGAACCAATGCAATACGGACCAGATCCGAGTACAATGGCTTTTTTAAGAGGAATAGAAGGCATACGTACAAAATAAGGGCAAACCTATTATAAAGTTCTGAAACAAAAAAGCAAAAAAGTTTGACAAACAATAATAAAAAGCAAAAAATAGGAACCAAAATTTTAAAAATATGGCAAGTAGATATAAGAACTTCCCTATTATTTTAGAAAGTAAAAGCACCTTGGGAACTGGGCATACTGTAACTCTTCAACGTGCTCTCGCACTCACTCTGCGCGAATGTATACAGGCAAAACAGGTTTTTGTAGCCATTCCAGGAGAATCGGATCGTTATTTAGGCGCAGTGTGTGATACGTCTGATAAAAATAGCCACCAAGCGAGTTTACAACAGGAAAGAGATAGATTACGAAAACAGGAAAAAATTGAGAAAAATATTAAGGAGAGGATTGCATTATTTAGAAAAATTTTTGAGATAGATAAAATATTACGAGCATGTGAAACCTGTGCGCTATGCCAAGAAAATGCTCGTAATGCGTTAGCAGCGGTAGG
Source organism: uncultured Candidatus Peregrinibacteria bacterium (assembly GCA_903882825.1). Lineage (GTDB taxonomy): Bacteria > Patescibacteriota > Gracilibacteria > CAIRYL01 > CAIRYL01 > CAIRYL01. The sequence goes on from CAIRYL010000121.1 coordinate 6,042, forward strand.
AATACGAGAAATTTCATAAGTTTTTTAAAAGGGAAAAGAGAGGATAGGCGTTTTATTTTTTCTTTTGATATATGAACCTGGAAGGATACGCCCACGACGAATATCACAGCATACCACCAGCAACCATCCCCACTACCCGAGCGGAATGGTGTTTGTTGTTACAACAGCAAAAAAATGCTTTAGTTGCTCTAGATAAACAAATACAACACAACAGAGATACCGGTGATTTTGGAAACACATTCGACCTAGCCCAAATGAGACTAAACCTCACTCAAGAAATAGGACACACACAAGCTCAAATAGGCACACCCCCCGATCCAGAAAAAGTGCCATCAGTCTCAGCCCCGATATTGCAGGATATCCAAAAACTTATAGATATCGGATCTGCAAGAGTTTCTGGAGGTTTACATACTTTTAAAGTGCAATCATTAGCATCAATAAGAATGGTACAAGAATGGATTACAAAAAACATACCCATTCATGCCCATCATTAAAAAAATATTATATTTTCAAAAAGCCGTTTTCGGTTATTATTCCTGCCAATGGAACATCATGGAAGGTGGAAGGAATTTTTGGAAATACAAAAGATGAAAATATTACACCAATGGCAAGAGCGTTTGTGCGGATTAAAAATCTATCAAAAAATCCTTTTCCATAGCCTAATCTGTTTCCACGCTGGTCTATCGCGAGCGCAGGAACCAATATCATATCAATATTTTCTGGTGCTACATGGCAAACCTCTATTTCAGGTGGCTCTAAAATTCCAAAATTTCCAGGAATAAGATCTGTAATCGAAGATACCGAAAACGCTTCTAATATCCCCAATGGAACAGACATTACTCGCGGAAAACAAAGAGTTTTGTTCTGCATATATTTTTCTGCGAGAGGAAGAATATCAGGTTCCTGATGATGAGGTGCAAAAAAAAGTACGGTATGAGCATTTTTAAAAATATGAAAATTTTGAATATTCTCTATAATACGTTCCGATTTTTGAGAAACCTCTTCTGTGCTCATTTTTGATCGCAAATCCATTATTTTTTTTCGGAGGATTTCTTTTTCGTACACATATTTTTATAAAAACAATGTTCAGTGTATCACTGTGGTACATATTTTTGGTATGCTTCTGTATGAGTATTTTTTATTCTTTTTAAAAAAATGCAGACTCCACTCGTAAGTATTGGTATAGTACTGTATAACGGAGAAGAATATTTTCCATATTTTTTTTCGAGTCTTCTTTCTCAAACATACCAAAATTTTGAACTGCTCATACAAGACCAAAGCCCCAATGGAAATGCCCAAAAATATATTCAAAAATACCTTCCAGAAGTACAAAATGATGCACGGGTGCGTATTGATACCGGAGAAAATGTATGGCATTCGGGAGGTCATAATGCCTGTATTTCCCGCATGAAAGGGGCATATTACCTGTGCGCTAGTTATGACATGTGGTATAGCAATAATTTTTTACAAAATTTAGTAACAGAAATGGAAAAACCACAAAACGCATTATTTGGAAGCGCTACCGGAAAATTATACCAATGGAATTTTGAAGAAGAAAAATGTTCAAAACCTTCTTTCTTTCAAAAAACACCACCACTCGGACGTACCAATAGCATAGATTCGTGTGGGATTGGGGTTTCTTCATTTCACCATTTTTTTGATATTGGACAAGGAACAGAAGATAACGGTCAATATCATCTCCAAGAAATTTTTGGAGCATCAGGAGCGTTGGCACTATACCGAAAAACAGCACTCCAAAAAATAATTTTCCGAAATGGCGAAACAGAAGAATATTTTGACACCCTTCTCCACTACAAAAACGATATTGATATTTCTTATCGCCTTCAATGGGCAAAAGAAAAATGCCTTTTTATTCCTTCTGCAACGGTATGGCATCATCGACACATTGCTCGCCAAAACGGAGAAAATGGATTTTTACAAAAATTTTTCAAAAATGAGTCTTTAAAACCATTGTGGGTGAAAAAATCCTCTTTTTTTGGACATCTGGTTCTTCTTTTTAAAAATGTATGGCAACGAGGATTTTCTTTCCCTACGGTCTTTTTAGGAGGTGTGTATGTTTTTATTTCTAATATTTTTTTATTGTGTACCGCTCCTTCAGTACTATTAGAATGGAAAAATATCCGCAAAAATTGGGATATTCTTCGTAAAAAACGAAACGCTATGGTGTGTATACAAACCCCAGAAGCAATAGAATCTTTTTTTGTATAATTATGCCACTCGTTAGTATTTTAATTGTTGATTTTTTAAAAGCCCCGTCTGTTGTTGCAGGAGTACACAGCATTCTTCGTCAAAAATGCTCATTTGAATATGAAATTTTTATTCATGATAATTCCCAAAATACGGAAAATTTTGAGTATTTACAGACGCATCTCCAAAATATTCCAAACGTTTTTATTACCCGTGGAGAAAAAAATAATGGCTATACAAAAGCATATAATATAATTTCTCGCCTATCAAAAGGACAATATTTAGCAATTGTAAATCCTGATATTGTGTGGACAGACGAAAAAGCATTTGAAAAAATTATTTTGTTTATAAAAAGCCATCCCGAAGTAGGTATTGTAGGTCCACGACAAAAAAATCCAAATGGGGAAATTGCTATAACAGTACGGCGTTTCCCGAATTTTTTAGTACAAATATGCAGAAGAACACTCTTGAGAAATTTTCCAATACTCCATAAAAAAGTATGTGAAGATGAGTGCCAAAATTTTAATTATGCAAAAACTCAGCCAGTAGATTGGATTCAGTCTTCTTGTGTGTTTCTTACAAAAGATTTATGGGAAAATTTAGGAGGATTTGATGAAACGTTTTTTTTATTTATGGCAGATACCGCACTGTGCCGTGAATCGTGGGGAAAAAAGAAAAGCGTGGTGTTTTTTGCGGAAACAGAAGTACAGGCAGACGGAAAACGGTGCTCGGATGGCGGAATTTTTGAATTTTTTACAAAAAAAACCATACGGCACCATGTGTGGGACGCATTACAATATTTTTGGAAATATAAAAACCAAACGCTTCCAAATAGAAATACCTAAATTGAAAATTTGAGGAATAAAAAGAGCAAAATAGATTTACCTTTTATAAACAAAAAATTTTTGGCATGATGTTTTTGATATTTTATCGGTATATATGGATCGCTATGACCATAGAGCAATAGAAAAAAAATGGCAGGATTTTTGGAAAAAAGAAAAAACATTTTCCGTAGGGAACAAAAATCTTTGTTCCCTACAGAAACCAAAATACTACGTTTTGGATATGTTTCCATATCCTTCTGGTGCGGGGCTTCATGTGGGACACCCCGAAGGCTATACCGCTACTGATATTTTTTCTCGATATAAACGAATGCAAGGATTTGAAGTGCTTCATCCCATGGGATGGGATGCGTTTGGGCTTCCGGCAGAAAATTACGCTATAAAAACGGGAACTCATCCGAGTATTACCACCCAAAAAAATATTGAAAATTTCACTCGACAAATTCAGTCACTCGGTTTTAGTTATGACTGGGATCGAGAAATAAATACCACAGATCCCGAATATTTTAAATGGACACAGTGGATTTTTTTACAACTCTATAATTCATATTTTAACGAAGAAGAACAAAAGGCAAAACCAATAGAGGAACTGAGAGAAAAATTGATGCAAGAAGAATCAGGATTTAAAGATCTTTCCCAAAAAGAACAAGAAAAAGTTTTAGCACCCTCCCGTTTGGCGTATGAGAAAGAAGCTCCCATAAACTTTTGCCCTTCGTGTAAAACTGGGCTTGCAAATGAGGAAGTAGAAAACGGAAAGTGTGACCGTTGTGGAAGCACGGTGACGAGAAAAAATTTACGCCAGTGGATGTTAAAAATTACCAAATATGCGGAAAGACTGCTAGAAGATTTGGAAACTCTGAACAATTGGCCAGAAAAAATTAAAATGATGCAAAAGAATTGGATTGGGAAGAGCGAAGGGACAGAGGTAATATTTCGTATAGAGGGAACAGGCGAGACTGTTTCTGTCTTTACTACTCGTTTGGATACTATTTTTTCAGGAACGTTTCTGGTTTTATCGCCAGAACATCCGATAGTGGTGAAAATTACAACGCCAGAACAAAAGAAAATAGTAGAAGAATATTGTGAATCAGCGACAAAAAAATCGGATTTGGAACGAACAGAACTCCAAAAAGATAAAACAGGTGCTTTTACCGGAAGTTTTGCCATAAACCCTGCCAATGGAGAAAAAATGCCAATATGGATTGCTGATTTTGTGTTAGCCAGTTATGGAACAGGGGCAGTTTTTGCCGATGCGCACGATGAAAGAGATTTTGAATTTGCCAAAAAATATAATATCCCTCTTAAACTTTCTATCGCTCCAGAATATCCCATTTATACTATTATTGAAAAAAGCCTCCCAGAGGATGCCAAGCAAGTATTAGAGGACTTCGGTCATTTAGCCGTCTCCAAAACGACAAATAATTGGGGAGAGTTTTGGACGCTTCGCATTCCGTTCCAAAAAGAACAAGAATTGCAAAATTATCTCCAGAATACTCTCTTAACCGCTTCGGAAGATGGAGGAGCATGGTATGCGGATTCTATTGAAACGAGTAATTTCGTTATTTATCCTCATAAAACTTTTCAAGTATTTGATAAACAAACAGCCGAAGAAGCCAAACAATATGGTCTTTCTGTTGGGATACCAGAAAATCAAGTGGATTTTCCATCTATGCTCAAGTGTTTTCCAGAAAAAGGAATTCTCGTTCATTCAGGGCAATTTAACGGAATGAAGTCTGATGAAGCAATTCCAAAAATTCGTGATTGGCTCCAAGAGAAAGGCTCTGCAGAAAAAAGAGTAAACTACAAACTCCGCGACTGGGTTTTTTCCCGTCAACGCTATTGGGGAGAACCTATTCCGTTAGTGCACTGCGAAACGTGTGGAACACAGGCAATAAGTCCTCTTTTTGAACACGAAGAATATTTGAGCAACACAAAAAAATTGGGAGCAAGCAATCGGCTGAAGTCCGAAGACGACGCCTGCGTTGTGGATCCGTGCCGAGGCACCCCACGGGCTTTAGCTCCCAAATCTGCCTTTATTTTAGGAGAAAATATTATTCTTTGCAAGCAAAAACCAAAAAGACTTCTTCGTTATTTTCAAAATTTTATTAATGCTCCTTGTGTGATACAAGGAATTTCAGAAACTATTTTTGTAAAATGGAAGTGGATATACCGACATTTTCTTCTTAAAGAAAATCCCATGACATATTCCAGCCTTAATATTCGTTGTCCTTGGAGAGATGTTGTTATTGAGACTCTTAAGAAGGCTAAATTTTCAGTATCACCAGAAAACTATGTAATTCTTACTCTATCCAACAATACCGTCTTAAAAATTATCGTTACCCGCCGAAACGATAAACTCTACCTCACTACTTTTTATCCACTCAAGGTTTTTTCGGAAAAAATTTCCCCTCTCCTTCCTCAAAACGCACTTCCTCTTACTCTTCCCGTAGTAGAAAAATATGAACCCAGCGGAACTGGGGAATCTCCTTTGGCAACCATTCCGGAATGGGTAAATACCACTTGCCCACAATGTGGAGGAAAAGCAAAAAGAGAAACCAATACTATGCCCCAATGGGCAGGATCTTCCTGGTATTATTTGCGATTTATGGATTCCAAAAATCCAAACGTATTTTGCTCACCGGAAAATGAGCAGAAATGGGGACCGGTAGATTTGTATGTAGGAGGAGCAGAACACGCAGTTTTACATCTTTTGTACTCTCGTTTTTGGCATAAAGTGCTGTACGATTTAGGATACGTTTCCACAAAAGAACCGTTTACAAAACTCATGAATCAAGGGCTTATTTTAGCAGAAGATGGGACAAAGATGAGTAAAAGTCTTGGAAATGTAGTAAACCCAGATGAAATTGTGGAAGCATTTGGAGCGGATACTTTGCGCATGTATGAAATGTTTATGGGACCGTTTGAGCAAAACAAAGCGTGGAATACTTCGGCAACAGAAGGAATGTATAAATTTTTACAGAAGATTTGGAGACTTTTTGAAAAACCATTTTTTGCAGAAAATGAAAATTTTCATCCAGAAATACAAAGAATTTTGCACCAAACCATTAAAAAAACAGGAGATGATATTGAAGAATTTAAATTTAATACGGCGATTTCTCAGTTCATGATTTTTGTAAACGCAGTGCAAAAACTCGAAAAACTTCCAAAACAAGAAATGAAAAGTTTTATAAAGCTTCTTTCACCATTTGCACCTCATTTGGCAGAGGAAATTTGGCAACAATTTTTTCAGGAAAAACAAAGTATTGCCTACGAGCCATGGGAAAAATATAATCCAGAAATGCTCACAGAAGAGCACACCGTATACGCCGTACAGGTAAATGGGAAAGTAAGAGGAGATTTTAAAACATCAAAAAATACGCCAAAAGAAGAGGTATTTGAGCAAGCAAAAAAATTAGAAAATGTTCAAAAATGGTTAACAGGAAAAGAGATGGTAAAAGAAATTTTTGTACCAGAAAAGATCATAGGATTTGTCGTGAAATAAATTTTTTATTTGTATAAAAACAGAGAAAAAATAAAGAGTATTTTCCAATATTCTTTATTTTTTGCAACTGGTATTCTTCGGTATTTACACGTTTTTCTGATACAATGAACAGAAATTTTACAAACACACATGAACAATACTCGGTTTTTATCCCTTTTTTGTGCGATATTTTCACTTTTCAATTTTTCATTTTTTGCCATGGCAGAAGATGACCCTATTGAAGGTGGCATTGCACAATCTTTTGTAGTCAGCGCCTATTATTCACCTCTTCCAAACCAGAAAGAATATGTACGCGGGTCTTATGAAGCAGATATTCGACTCAATGGAAATGGCACCAATGGGGCGGATGGAACGCCCGTATATACAGGAATGCTCGCCGCTCCAAAAAGTTATGCCTTTGGAACACAAATTTATATTCCTGGGCTCGGCATGGGAACAGTACACGACCGTGGAGGCGCAATTATAGAAAAAAATGGATATCACAGAATTGATGTATGGATGGGATATGGAGACGAAGGTCGTATTCGTGCTCTTCAGTGGGGAATGAGATCGGTAGAAGGGAAAATATTTCCAATAGCCAGTGCCAAAGAATCTCTTCCAGAAAGTATTCCTGTTCTTTCAGTCCCAACAGTCCCTTTGCATTCAGTGAATAACGAACTTTCATACGGAAGTACAGGAGCTGCCGTAAAAGAATTACAAAAAAAATTACAGGATGCGAATGTGTATTCAGGACCTATTTCTGGATATTTTGGACCACAAACTAAAACGGCAGTTATTGCCTTTCAAAAAGAAAAAGGGATTATTACAGCAGAATCGGACACAGGCGCAGGAATAGTGGGTCCCACTACAAAAACCGCACTCGAATCACTTTTTAAAAAACAAGAAATTCTTGCTTCTTCCGAAACAATACTTCCAGATTTTATATTTCCAGAAGGAATGAAAATAGGACAAACAAATGATGGAGTAAAACGACTTCAAAATATTCTTCAAGATTTTGGATATTTAGAAGTAGATCCGACTGGATATTTTGGAAATAAAACTCAAAAAGCACTCGTTGCATTTCAAAAAGAACATGGGGTCATCACCTCTGAGAAAGAAAAAGAAGCAGGATATTTTGGATATAAAACAAAAATAAAGCTCGAAACCGTTCTGGCGAATAGACGAGAAAAAACAGAGAATATTGAGGCTCCAAAAATTCTTGCTATTACAGGAGGAGGAAAAACTAAAAACGAAAGGAAAACAGTTGCAGTGCAAAATCCCCCTCTTCCACCCCTGAGCAAAACATTTTCATCCCCTTTGGCATACGGCAGTAGAGGAGATGCGGTAAAAGCAATCCAAGAAAAACTCATTGCAAAAGGATATTTAGAAGCAGGACTCAACACTGGATTTTATGGGGAAAAAACTCAACAAGCAGTAATCGCCTTTCAACAAGATGCACAAATGGCGAGTGTTCCACAAGGAGTAGTAGAAGAAAACACATACCAGAAAATTTGGTCATAACCAGCAAACTTGAATATTATTCTTTTCTTCGGCACTCTTTCAAACGTATATTTCTTCGCTTTCGTTCATGATCACTTTTCAAAATGTTCTTCGTCAATACACATTAGGAGATGTTACTTGGACACTGGGCCCACTTTCGTTTGAAGTTCCAGAAGGACAAAAAGTTGCGATTTTGGGAGCTTCTGGATCTGGAAAATCAACACTTCTTCATTTATTAGGAGCGCTTGACACGCCTACTCAAGGGGAAATTTTTGTTCATCAAAAATCTATTAGCCATTTTTCTGAAAGAGAAAAAGACCAATATCGTCGGCAAACCGTTGGGTTTGTTTTTCAAGATTTTCATCTTTTTCCAGAATTTAGAGTGCAAGAAAATATTGCTTTTCCTCTTATCTTACAGAAAATTCCAAAACCTCAACAATTACAAAGAATTTCTGAAGTACTCTGCTCGGTTGGGCTTGAAGGATACGAAAATCATTTCCCAAAAGAACTTTCTGGAGGACAAAGGCAACGAGTCGCTATTGCACGGGCAATTATTCATCGTCCTGCATTATTACTGGCCGATGAACCGACCGGAAATTTAGATGCCAAAACTGGAATTCAAATTATTGAACTTTTAGAATCCCTCGTAAAACAAAACGGTATGACTATGGTGCTCGTAACGCATGATGAAAAATTTGCGAATCGATGTGACCGTATTATAAATATAGAAAACGGACATATCGTTTAGTGTTCCGAGAAATTTGTAAAACCCAAAAATTTCCAAGAATCAATCTCTTAAAATGGCTTATAATAAATATTTTTTTAACAGAATCGCCATACTAGAACAGCTTTTTATACACTTTTCTCATAAAATTTTTTAAATTCCCTCATTTCCTTATTTTTATATGACTGATTTTTTTCTTTTTATTTTTCTCATTCTTATTCTTTCTATAAATATTTTTATTTTTATGGGATTTATAGGATTTTTTACCGGAGCCGTTTCCGGAGCACCTTTTGTACCAACCGGCAGTAAAACGGTAGAAAAAATGATTCGCTTCGCAAATATTAAAGCATCAGAAAAAGTATATGATCTGGGGTGTGGAGATGGAAGAATTGTGTTTGAAGCATCACGATTGGGCGCAAATGCAGTGGGAATAGAAATTTCTTTCCCCGTGTATTGGTTTGCACTTCTTCGTAAAAAAATTTTTAAAGAAAAAGGAGAAATTCGACGGGGATCACTCTGGGATGTTGATATTTCGGATGCAGATGTTATTTTTGTGTATTTACTCCCAAAAATGATGAAGCGTTTTTCGGAATTAAAAATTTCCACTCTTCAAAAAGGAACACGTATTATTTCTCATGGATTTGAGCTTCCAGGGTATACACCCGTAGAAATAATTGCGAGAGAAGGAAGTCAGGGAAGAATTTTAAAATATATTGTATAGTGGAATTTTTTAAATTCCCTCTTTTTCTTCATCACTCGCGAGTGAAGCATATAAAACGGGAACAATAAAAAGAGTGAAAAGAGAGGAGACCGAAAGCCCAAAAATAATGGCACTTCCAAGGGCTCGCCACACTTCATCCGAAAGTGTTACGGGGATAATTCCTACAATAGTACATACTGAAGTAATAAAAATAGCTTCTAAACGAGATTTCCCAGCATCCGTAATAGCCTCTAAAAATGGAATTTTCATTTTTAAATTCAACATTATTTTATCCACTAAAATAATGGCGTTTTTTACCACAATTCCAAAGAGTGCCAATATCCCAATAAGACCAGGAAAACTAAGCGTTACTTGAAAAATAGCCATTCCAATAAACACTCCAATAAGAGAAAGAGGAAGAGAAACAATCACAATAAAGGCTTTTCGAAACGAATTAAACTGCACCACAATAGTGGCAATAATGAGTACCACGGCAATAATCATCGCCCGTAAAATAGAAAAAATAGATTCTTGATTTTGCTCATTTTCTCCTCCGTACGTAATTTTATAGCCTTCTGGGAGTGTATAGTTTTTTGCCTGCATCCCATCTTTAAATTTTTGTAATACTTCTGGAGCCGACAGCCCACCCGTAACATTTGCGGTAAGAGTCACCACCCTCTTTTGATCAATTCTATTGATACTGGAAGGAATAGATTCTTTCGATATTTTTGCAACATCTTTGAGGCGCACTATTTGCCCTCTGGCATTTAAAAATTGTAAATTTTCAATATCCGAAACAGACATCACCGATGCCTCATCAATCGTAGCAATTACCTCTTGATCTTTATCTCCTAAAAAAACAGTGGTAATTTTTACACCCGAAAGCGCGGTTCTTAAAAAAGTTCCAACCGCTACTGCATTGGTGTTATACCATTCCAATTGTTCAGGAATAAGGCGGAAATTATATTCTGGAGGCGTTTTTTTTAATGAAATTTCTGATTCGGTGGCACCTGGAATTTCTAATATAATTTTTTCCAGATCCTGTACAATTTTCTCTAAAGTTTCCAAACTTTCACCGGAAATTTGTGCTTCAAAAGCCGCGCCCGATGGCGGTCCTGATTTTTGAGATTCCACGGAAATACTTTCTGCTCCATTTATATTTTTTAATTCTTCCCGAAGAAGATCGGCGAATGCGTATGAAGTAATATTTCGCTCTTCTTTTGGTTTGAGGCGAATGGTAAGAGAAGCAACATCAGCAGATGATCCACTTCCTCCAAAAGTAGCCCTTTGAAGAGACGTACTTTTCCCAATAGTGGTAGAAAAATTAATAATTTCAGAATGTGGAAGAAGCTTTTCTTCTACACGTGCAATTACCTCATTTGAACGATCCAGTCCTGTTCCCGTAGGCATTTTTACCACAATTGCCAATAATTCCTGATCGGATGGCGGAAAAAACTCTTGTCGTACAATTCCTGTAAGAGGGAGCACCAGTGTCCCCAATAACAAAATAATCGTAAGAGAAATAGTAATAGTTCGCCTTTTAGAAGTACGAATACAGGCACTCAGTGTTCGTTCATACCAGGGAAGAATACTGTCTAAATGCCAAATTCCATGAATAAGACGATCTAAAAAGCTTCCTCCTCCTTTTCCCTGATTTCGAAGTACTTCTTTAATGGCTTCTGGATTTTTCCATTCTTCTTTTACTCGTGCATTTGCTTTTTGAAGTGCCATTTTTCCTCCCCGAAAATACCAAATTAATAAAAATATCCCCATCGCTATAAAAATTCCTCCGAATAAAAAACCAACCCATGTTCCAAAAAGTGTAAAAATACCGCCCCCGAGTAAAAAAGAAAAAAGGGTAATATACCACCATCTGGTAGTAAATCGCACTCGCTCCAATACGGCAGCGAGGGGATGGTTAATCATAAGGGCAATAAGAAGGGAGGCAGTAAGGGTTACCGAAACCGTTATAGGAATGGCTTTAATAAATTGCCCCATAATTCCACTTGCCAATAACAATGGTAAAAATGCCCACGTGGTTGCCAGAGTGGTGGTGGTTAACACCACTTTAAAATCATTTAAAACTAAAAGAACTGCTTCTTCTGGAGTAAATTTCCCACTTCGTAAATATTGTTTTGTGGCAGATACCACTACAATAGCATCGTCCACCAATAACCCCAAAGAGAGAAGAAGTGAAAAAAGAGAAAGAAAATTTAAACTCACTCCTGCAAGTTTCATAACCCCAAACGCTACACAAAATACTAATGGAATGGCAAGCCCCGCCACTAATGCTTCTTTCAGTCCTACAAAAAGAAATAAAATGCCCATTACTAAAAAGAGCGTCAAAAAGAAGTCATGTTCTAGTTGTGTAAATTGTTCTCTAATTTGTTTTGCTGTATCAATAGTGTTTTCTATAACAATGCTTTTCGGAAGTATCTTCTTTTCTTCTGCAATAATCGCGGTTGTTGCATCTATAGTATCAATAATAGAGGCTCCTGTTCTTTTAATAATTCCTAAAGAAACTGCATTTTGAGGAGTGGAACCATACGCTGAAAATCGTGCTACAGAAGTCCGTTCTCTGGCTTTTTCGGTAACCGTTGCAATATCTTTTACCAAAATCATTCCGCCAGTAGCATTATGAATTACAGGAATATTTTGGATTTCTTCTACCGTATAAAAACGAGCATCAGTGCGAAAAGAAGTGTCAAAAACATTATTATGAAATACTCCAGCTGGTATACCTCTATTCATAAGTGCGATTTTTTGATTTACGGCATCAACACTTATGCCATACTCACTCATTTTTTCTGGGAAATACGCAACAGAAAACTCTTTTATATCTCCTCCCGAAATAGTGACCTCTTTAATGGAAGAAATTTTTTCCAGTTTTTCTTTTATATTATCGGCATATTCACGGAGCGTAATACCATCCAAAGGACCTGCAATACTAAAAGTATATACTGGTTGATCATCAAATGATGCTTCCAGAACATTGGGAGTGGTGGCATCATCTGGTAAATCTCGAACGGTATCTACCGCATCTCGCACTGCTCGTACCGATTGGGTCATATCTTCACTTGCCTCAAATTCTACCGAAATACTGCTAAACGAATTAATAGAAGTAGAAGTGAGTTGTTTTATTCCTTTTACTCCACTAATAGCGATTTCGAGTTTTTTAGTTACTAAATCTTCCATATCTGCGGGAGATGCACCTGGTAAAGAAATAGTAACGACGGCAAACGGAATTTTTACTTCCGGATTCAGTTCGAGAGGAAGTGCAATAAAAGACCATACTCCCCACACACTTATCATAAATATGAGGAGAAGAACCACCCGTGTGCGGGTTACAAAAAAATTCAACCATGAATCTTTGAGTTCTTCGCGGAATTCTAATTTTTCTAAATATCTATTATCAGCATTTTGTGATTCAGGAGCCATAGGAAATAAAAAATTATTCTTCTACCATTAAAATTACAGGAGCGCTTAATACAAATGAAAAACGTGCAATTTCTTCTGCCGAACGTTCTACTGCTACCAACGGAGAAGAGTGTAACAAAAAAGCCATGGGGAAATCGGCATTTCCGTTTTGAATTTCGGCAATAGAAATACCATTTTTTGCAAAAACCTTTGTAATACTCGCCACCACCCCTACTTCATCTTTAATTTTTACCCGAAAATATGTTTGTTTTTTAATTTCTTCACGTGGACCAGACACAAATTTTTCTCTTTTTTCAAAGGCTTCAGAAGAGAAAAACTTCATATTTCCAAGCGCAATTTCTGCTATATCTGCCACAATGGCGGTGGCAGTAGGAAGAGATCCAGCTCCAGCGCCTACCATGGAAAATATCCCAAAAAAAGGATCTTCTATAACAATACTATTTTCGGCACCGGTAATACTTCCTAAACGAGAATTTTCGGGAACCAAGCGCGGATGAACACCATAATAAATACCATGTTCTGTTTTTTCTGCACGAGCAATAAGACGAATACGTCGTCCTATTTTTTTGGCAAACGCAAAATCGCTCGGCAGAAGATTGGAAATACCACTTCGAGGAATATTTTTCCAATATGGGAAATGGGTACCAAAAGCCAAAGCGGTTAAGATGGAAAGTTTTTGAGCACTATCAAATCCTTCTACATCAAACGTCGGATCAGCTTCTGCAAAGCCAAGGGCTTGGGCTTCTTTTAAAATTTCTTCGTATGTTTTTCCTCCTTTTTCTAATTCCGAAAGAATATAATTACAGGTTCCATTTACAATTCCCGAAACTTTGGTGATATTTCCGGCACTGTAATATTCTCGTAAAATTTTTAAAATAGGAATTCCACCGCCTACAGAAGCCTCGTATAAAAGTCGAACCCCATTTTTGGAGGCTAACGCACACAATTCTTCTCCATGTTCGGCGAGAACGGCTTTATTGGCGGTGACCACATTTTTTTTTGCCTGTAATGCGGTTTGTATAATATGTTTTGCCACGGTGGTTCCGCCTATTACTTCTACAATGGTATCAATGGTTGGATCTAAAAAAATATCATTGGCATCTTCAGTAAATAACGCCTCCGGAATACCTTTTTTGTGTATTTGAGCCACATTTTGAGTGCAAATTTTTTGAAGATGCAGGGATATGCCATTTTTTTTGAGTATTTCGGTATATGATTGAAACAAAATATGTGCCACCCCACTTCCAACGGTTCCAAATCCAAAAAGTCCAATATTCATACGGGGTACAAAAAAATAACTCATTCCCATTGTGGCAAAAAAAAAGAAAAAAAAGAAGGTTGACTTTTTTAAAAAAAGAAATAAGATGACACCTCTATTTTTAAAAACTACCGTTTGACAAAATATGGGAATTTTACTACAATACTTTGATATTTTTTTAAAAATATATGAAATCGCATAAAGAACTTCCCTTTAGTGTTACAGTGGATCATGAGAGGGGGTATATAAATATTGTAGGGACTGATCCTAAAATCAGAAAATGTCTGGTGGATTTAGGTATAGACGATGATAATGTAAAAGTTACGGCTGATGGAATAAGTCTTAAAAATTTTCCAGGCGGAATAAATTTAGAAAACTTAAAAGAGCAAATACAAGACAAGCTCACCAGTGCATTTGGGGATATCCTAACCGAGAAAAATCCTATTAGTGTTACAGTAGAGAAAGATGCATTGGTGATTCAGATATTTGGGAATATAAATGATGAGGTGAAGGAAGGTATACTGCAGACACTAGGAGATAATGAATTTCATAATGATAAAATCTCTTTCGTTGAGCATGGTGTTACTCTGACTACTAATTCTCAAGAGATAAAAATAAGTATCGGGAATATAGACCCAGAAAATTTAGAGGAATTCAGAGCATTACTACAAAAAAGGCTCACTGATGAAATTGGGAATATCCTCGGAACCGATGATGCTCCTGTTGTATCTGCCGAAGGTGGAAAAGCAAAAGCAGCGGAAAATACTGAAGGAATAGTGGTGGAAAGTGGAAATGTAGATTTTTTTGCTGGATGTAATACCTGGAAACAAATTGCAGAAAAAGTAGCAACAATAAGCAGTATTGAAACAAGCAATGGTACTCAGTCTCGAGAAGAATTAAATTTGGCATTAGCTGATATACAAAAAAAAACAGAACCTCCTAATGCTGCCACAAGTACTGGGGGGCTTAGAAAAGCAGTAAAAAGAGCAATGGAAAACTTCAAACCAGTTTTGGAAGGTGTAGAAACAGAGGAAGACCTTTATAGAATTTTAAATGCGGAAATAGAGAGACTCGAAGCAATTCCCCCAGAGGAAATAACAATCTCAGATCAATTGGCTCTCATGGGATTAAAACAAACGGTCGTGGTTGCTAGGGCATTCCTTGAGGAAAAAGGAGGAGAAGAAGACGAAGAAGACGGACGTCAAAGAATAACGAGTATCAATTTTGTAACAAAGAAAGGAGGTCTTAGATCTAAATTGTACTCAATGCTCATGGCTCAAAATGGGCTTTAATTTATAAACCCCGCTTCACGTGCTGGCTCCATAGTCCCCCTTGTGGGGCTGTGGAGCCTTTTAGGGTTGACTTTTTTAAAAAAAGCAATAAGACTTGCATCTTTATTTTTAAAAACTACTGTTTGACAAAATATGAGAATTTTATTTTAAAACCACTTTTTTTATGACAGAAAAATTATTAAGACAAGACAACAAAGCAAACACAAATGCTCCAATGCTTGCAAACAAGAAAGGTACAGTTTTTGGAAAGATAGCTGGTATTATCGCTCTTGTGGCTACTCTTGGTCTTCCTGGATGTGCTCATAATCCTTATGAAAATCCTGTTCCAAATGATGCTCCTAGTGCGAGTAGTAGTGATTATCCTTGGCAAAGCGTTAAGGATAAGTTTGGATTTCTTAATTGCCCTCAAGTTTTGAGACAGCAAAGAAGTTATATTTTTGGGGCGATTTTTGGTTGCAACATGTTGCGTTTTAACGCTCCTCTACCAGAGGAGGTATTCTACTGTATGACCAAAAAAGAATAATTCACATTAACCCCACTGACTCCATAGTCTCCCTTGTGGGGCTGTGGAGCCTTTTAGGGACATGAGATACAGAAGGCTCCACAGTTTCGCTTTGTGAAAACTATAGAATCAGTGGAGTTTGGAAATGGATTCCCGCCTTCGCGGGAATGACAAAGCCTCAACGGGAATCCAATTATTTGGATCATGGATTACCGCGCTCGTAACATCGCTCGAGAATGACGGAGCTTTTCATAACTCTCAAGCCTCTTCATTCCCTTTCATTTTCCCTCCAACACATCAAAAAAAATGTTCCCCTATAAAAAAGTACCAAAAAATTGGAATGAAAAAATTTCTTCTTGTTATTCTTTTTAAATAAATATAAAGTAGTTTATGATTTTTCCTCTTTTTATGACACAAAATATCCGCATTTTTGACCGACTGGTGCGCGTTATGGTGGGAACAGCACTGCTTACGGGGTTTTACTTTCAGCCTCATAATTACTGGCTTCTTTTTGGGATTCTTCCATTGGTAACCGGCTTTATTGGCTACTGTGGTCTGTATAAGATGTGTGGAATTAAAGGGTGTTCCAGTTGTTCTTCCGAAAACTGTTCTACTGAACCAAAGAAATAATTTCCCGCTTTTTGTGTTGGCTTCATTTTGTACATGGAACAAAGCGAATGTATACGGTTTTTCTTACACCAAAAATTTTCGCATTATATTCGTCCTTCTAAAAAACGTGCCACATTTGCCACTATTGCATACGAAAAAATAATAACTATGAGTCCTGCGAGCGACATTAAAATCATACTTTTTGCACCATTCATCATATCGTCATTTCCTGCGGAAAGAGAGTATCGTACCCCGCCAAGAACTATTAAAAATACGGCTACGCTTCCCGCTACTAACAAAATAAGGTTAATAGTAAAATAAATAATGGTATTGGTTTTATCTTGCGCTTTTAAACCCTGATTCGATTCGAGTGTGGGAAGTGTTGTATCCGCTTCTCCTGCATTTCCTCCTGCTTTTTCTACCAATGTATCAATTCCTGCACCGGTGCACAGTGCAGGTGAAAAAAATACCAAAAAAGCAAATAATGGTGCTAAAAATACGTTCATGAAGATTGTGTAAAATTAAAATTCGCAACACCTTCTACTATGGCGTATGACACCGCAATA
>CAIRYL010000122.1 GCA_903882825.1 uncultured Candidatus Peregrinibacteria bacterium
AAAAGAAAGAGAAAGAGAAATAAGCATGATGAAAAAGATTGATAAAATATTTTTTTTTGAGTACAAAGAAGGAAAACAATTTTTTAAGAGACAATGCAACAATACTTACATTTAGCACAGGATATTTTAAAAAATGGAGTCGATAAAGAAGACCGCACTGGAGTAGGGATTCGATCAATTTTTGGTGCCCAAATGCGTTTTAACCTCTCTCAAGGATTTCCGCTTTTAACGACTAAAAAACTAAATATAAAAGCCATTATTATAGAACTTTTATGGTTTTTAAAAGGGGAAACAAATATTAAATTTTTAACTGAAAATGGTGTACATATTTGGGATGCTTGGGCTGATGAAAATGGGAATTTAGGAAACGTATATGGAAAGCAATGGAGATCATGGGAAGCAAAAGATGGACGAGTAATAGACCAAATTTCAGAAGTAGTCCAAAGTATTCAAAATAATCCAAATTCTCGGAGACATATTGTTTCGGCATGGAATGTTGGAGAAATTGAAAGTATGGCACTCCCTCCTTGCCATGCATTTTTTCAATTTTACGTCGCCAATGGAAAGCTTTCATGCCAGCTGTATCAGCGAAGTGCAGACATGTTTTTGGGTGTTCCCTTTAACATTGCGTCCTACTCGCTTCTCACCATGATGATGGCAAACGTATGTGGGCTTCAATATGGAGATTTTGTGCATACTTTAGGAGATGCTCATATTTATACAAATCATTTTGACCAAATAAATCTTCAACTTTCCCGTACGCCTAAAAAACTACCAGAAATGAAGATAAACCCCACCAAGAAGAATATTTTTGAATTTGAATACAGCGATTTTGAGCTTTTAAATTATGAAGCCGATCCCCATATTAAGGGCGATATCGCGGTGTAAATAGGAGAGAGATAAAAAAACCTTTTATTTTTTTTATGAGTATCACCAAAATTTGTCCTGCTTCTGGATCTTCATTTTTAGTGACAGATGAAGATTTTGCATTTTACAACAAAATAGGAGTTTCTTCTCCTACGCTTTGCCCTGAAGAACGAGAACGAAGAAGGCTCGCATGGAGAAATGAACGAAAATTATATAAACGAAAATGCGATGCCTGCCAAAAACAAATTATTTCTATTTACTCTGAAGATAAGCCATTTACCGTATATTGTTCTGATTGCTGGTGGAGTGATAATTGGGACGCATTAAAATTTGGAAGTCCTTTTGACTTTACAAAACCATTTTTTAAACAATTTAAAGATCTGCAACAAAAGGTTCCCAGACTCGCTATTCTCAATCAAAACTCCGAAAACTCCGACTATACTAATAATTCTGGCTATAACAAAAACTGTTATTTTGTTTTTGCTGGATCGAATAGTTATTCTGAAAATTGTATGTACGATGTCTGTATTTTTCGATGTTTTAACGCCGTAGACGGTATTAACCTTCGACAGTGTGAAATGTGTTACGAATGCACAGATGCCATTATTTGTAACCATGTTTTATATAGTCAGTATACCGTTTCTTGTTCTGACTCCTCTTTTTTGTTTGACTGCCGAAATTGTAGTCATTGCACTGCCTGTGTAAATATCAGAAATAAAAGTTATTGTTTTTTTAATGAACAACTCACCAAAGAAGCGTACGAAAAAAAATTAGAAGAATGGAAATTACATACCAACAGTGGCATTACGAAAATGAAAAAAGTATTTAAAACTTTTCGAGAAGGTTATCCCGTTTTATTTTCTCGACAAGTAAAAACAGATAATTGCACCGGAGACAGCATTTCAGAATCTAAAAATGCACACCATTGCTTTGATTGTGACCATTGTGAAGACGTTCGCTATAGCACCTATACAGTATATGAAGTAAAAGATTCTTTGGATGGTTCGTATGTAGGACACGTGGAACTCGCAAATGATAATCAAAGCTTGGTGCGATCTCAAAATGGTATTGGATGTAATACTTGTTGGGATGTTTTTAATGCTCGGCATTGCGACATTTGTTTTAATAATTCTCATGATATTTTTGGGTGTATTGGTTTGAAAAAGAAAGAATACTGCATTTTAAATAAGCAGTACACTCCTGAAGAATATAAAATATTAGTTCCACAAATTATTGAGCACATGAAAAAAGAAGGAATATGGGGGGAGTTTTTTCCAATTTGGTTAAGTCCTTTTGCCTACAATGAAACAGTAGCACAAGAATATTTCCCACTTACGAAAGAGGAAACATTAAAAAAAGGATATGCGTGGAAAGATGAAGAAAACAAAATTACAAATGTTACAAAAATTATTACCAAGGAACAAATGAGCAAATTACCAGAAAGTATTGAGAGTGTTCCAGATGATGTTCTTTCTTGGGCTTTTACCTGCGAAGTTTCAGGAAAACTCTATAAAATCCAAACCGCCGAACTAAAATTTTATCGCCAAATGAATATTCCACTCCCCAGAAAGCATCCGGATGTGAGACATATTGAACGAGTAAATATCCGAAATCCTAGAAAACTCTGGTCACGAAAATGTGCGGAATGCGCAAAAAGTATCGAAACGACCTATGATCCTCATCGACCAGAAAAAGTATTATGCGAAGAATGTTATCAAAAAGCAGTATACTAAATGAAGAATATGTTTTTATATGGTGCCGGGAGCGGGACTCGAACCCGCACGGATGTGACTCCAAAGGATTTTAAGTCCTTCGCGTATACCATTTCGCCATCCCGGCATATTTAAAAATCTATAACACTTCTTTTATAAGCGTATCGTTTTTTAAAAACTTTTCAAGAGATTCCTCATGATCTTTTTTGTTTTTTAAAAAAAATAAATTATAAAACCCCCTATTTTTAAGAGTTTTATTTTTTTTATGAATTTTCCAAAAAAAATTCTTGACCGGATTATTCTTTCTCCAGTAACATCCTCCGGCACTGCTGGGTATTGGTTGATCATTCGTGTATGTATCACCTCCATGCAGTGCCTTTGTAAGGGCGATTAGCTCAGTTGGCTAGAGCATCTGGTTTACACCCAGAGGGTCAAAGGTTCGAATCCTTTATCGCCCACCATTTTTCTTTTAGATTCAAAAAAACAAAATCAATAACCTTCTAGTAACCGCTATTGTGCTAGAAAATAAAAAAGATTATTTGTAAAAAATGCGGATATCTTGAAATTATAAAATCTGACTTGCGAAAAGTGCACAAAATAGAGGGAGTGCAGTTTTTAATGACTTAAAGATATATCTTGCATTTCTTGATTTTATTACATAAATATTGTATAATAGCAATATTCTTTTGGCGTAAAAATGGAAAAAACCCAAATAAAAGATTCTGAAAAAATAGGATTTTTTGATAATTTCCCAGAGCATCCTAATGATATTTCTTTTATTCAAAAAAAAACTTCTGGTAATGTTTTTGAAGGTAAAGAATGGAATAAGCCTCCAAAAGAATTTTATATTTCTAAAAAAGGAGAACAAACAAAAAGTGTCCCCGAAACAGAAATTGCTGATTTTTTATATTATCAAGGGATTCCTTATGATTATGAAAGAAAGATTTATCTTTTTAATGGTATTATTCAAGTAAAACCTGATTTTTATTTGAAAGATCAAATAGCTCTTGAATATTGGGGATTAGAAAATCAACCTGATTATTCTTTAAATAGACAATGGAAGCAAATTGTTTACAAACAAAATAACATTAAGGTTATAAATCTCTTTCCTCATAATTTTTTACATTTTCGTTCAATTATTAAAGAAGAATATGAAAGACTTCTAGGAAAAACTTTTCCTAAAAAATATTCTTTTCCTGGAAATTATGATTCTCATCCTGAACAATTTTTGAATTAAAAATATATAAAATGTAATATATTTTTTACCTGCTCATTTTATAAGGAAGTATCCTATTTTTCCGTAATACTTTCTTTCACTTCCGTTCCAAAATGTCGTCCGTGTCCACTGCCCAAATATGCCAAAACTTCATCTCCTTTTTGAAGTTTTGTTACAGAAACAGGTTCTCCTGAAGCATTGGTCAGTCGGATAGTTTCGGCATTTTGAAGAACCAGAGAAATTTTCTTCCCTTCGGCTTCTGCAGTCACCAGTAACATAGGACGACGCTCAATTTTATTCCGTCCCACTGCTGTTACTCTACTTTTTCCGTCAGGTCTTACGGTTAACACTCTATCTCCTGCAGAAATTTCACATAAATATTTTGTTCTATTGTCCGGTAATAACACGTATGCATGCACTGCTCCTGCATTTATGCGAAATGGTCGAGGATCACAATAAGGAGAAATAACATTTTCGTTATGAACTAAAAATAAAGCCTTTGCGCTATCTCCCACTAACAGTCCTTCTCCTGGTGGTAAAAGAGAAGTGGTATCAATACAACAGCGATCACTCATCTCCACCGGTGCAATGGATACAATTTTTGCCTTTACCAGTGGAATATTTGGTGATTCGAGATCTCGAACAATATTCCCTACTGCTTTTATAACACTCGGATCGGATGAAAAAAGACAAACACCATCTGCCCCTCTTTCCATAGTGGTGAGTGCCAAACGGGTTTCTTCTTCATTTTTAACACTTTGTACTAAATTCGTAGTTTTAGAAATAAGATTTTCCAATGGAATAATAGTCCAATCTAAATTTTCTATAATTACAGGAATAGCTCCTTTTAAAGCCACAATCTTCGCTTCGTCTTCTTTTTTTGTAATTTTTATCATTTCAATATCTTTTCCCAAAACCATATCTCCATCATTGGCGATTACCTTTATTTTCCCAAAATTTCGTACTTTTTCTGCATTTCCATCTGGCACCATAATAGCCGTAGCACCAGCTTCCAGTGCAGAAGTAACAGCTATTCTATCAGCGGAAGGAAGAGCAACAAAAAAAAATTTAGACATGAAAAATAAAAAAATCTACAAAAATAATAACAAATGAATCTCTTAAAAAAAAGAAGATTCAAAAATTTTAAAATTCTTTATGCTTCTTTATTTGCTAATTGTCCGCACGCAGCAGACATTTCATCCCCCATGGTGAAACGAATAGTAGAAGGAACCCCATATTCCGCTAAAATTTTTTGCATTTTTCTCATATTGTCCTCTGTTGGCTTTTGTAACTCATCTCCACATTCCGGATTTACGTTATAAGGAATAAAATTTACGTGTGCCATGCGAAGCTTTAAAAGATTCCCTAACGCATGAGCATCTTCTTCTCTATCATTCATATTTTTCAGAACCACATATTCATAAAAAATACGATTCCCTGTTTTTTTTGTATATTTATCCAAAATTTTCATAAGATCTGCCAATGGATACGTATTATTCATGGGGACTAATCGACTCCGAAGCTCATGAGTGGGAGCATGCAGAGAAACTGCCAGATTCACCACCAAATCCTCATCCATAAGTTTTTGAATTCCCGGCAAAATTCCAACGGTAGAAACCGTAATATGTCGAACTCCTATACCAAATTTTTTCGGATCATTTATGATTTTTATCGCCTCTATAACCGCTTCATAATTAAATAGTGGCTCTCCCATTCCCATAAATACAATATTTCGCACTCTCGCTTCATGAGGCGGATTAAAAGCATTCCACACTCTTTTTTCAGAAGTTTTTTCCGAAACCCATTCGTTTTTTAACTTTCTATTCCAAAACAATATCTGTTCATAAATTTCACGTGCCGTAAGATTTCGCTTAATACCAAGCTTTCCGGTAGCACAAAAAATACATCCCGCGGGACATCCTACCTGAGAAGAAACACAAACGGTTTTTCTTCCTTTGTGTCGCATCAATACGCTTTCTATAAAATGACCATCGTGGGTTTTAAAAAGCGTTTTTTCTGTATCTCCGGTGATAATAGTTTTTAATGGATGTAACACAGAAAATACGGTTTCTTGTGTGAGTTTTTCCCGAAGAGGTTTCGGGAGTGTGCTCATTTCAGAAAAAGAAGAAACCAATTCTCGAAACATCCCATGATGGACCTGATCGATACGATATTTTTTTTCATCCCAGAGCAAAAGAATTTCGGTAAACATGTAAAAAAACAAATCTAAATGGAGTATACCAAAAAAATAAAAAATCTTTCTTTTTTTATAAATATCCGGTAGAATGGCATGAAATACATACCAATTTTCCCCCCTTTTTGTATGGTAATAAAAACACAAAAACCGCTTTCTCAAAAAAAGCGAAAGAGTCAAAAACAAACTCTTTTTCTTGAATTTTTTACTTCAAAATTTTGGAAAGATATTCACGAAAAACATTTTAAAGATGCATTTGTAGATGCTCAGCGGTATTTCAAAAGACGACCAGTATTCGGGTATCTCGCCCTTATGACTATTATGATGGTCGGAGTTTCACTCCTGCAAATAGGAGGACAATGGTTTAAAGCAAGTATTGTGGATGCCCCACTTCCGTTTGATGGTGCCACCATGCCGTACCAACAAACTGCCGATTGGTACAATGTGGGAGGAAAAAATACAAAAAAATATTCTGAATATTCGAGTGCCGAACTTATTTCCGCACCCGAATATAATATTTCTACACTTCAAAGCGAAAGTACTGATCAAAAAACAGTGAATGCAAAAATTACGTATTCCATTGTATATTCAGGAAAATATGAATTTGATCATCAAGAATATGCAGGATCTCATCCAGGAGTAGATATTAAACTTCCAGAAGGAACTCCTATTTTTTCAATAGCCAACGGAGTGGTGGTAAAGGCTGTTACTCAAAGTAACGGGTTTGGATACCATATTGTAGTCAAACACGATAAAGTTCCAGAATATGGAACCGTTTTTTCAAGTTATTCTCATCTTTCTGCGGTAGATGTACAAGTAGGACAAATTGTAAAACGAGGAGAAAAAATTGGAAATTCTGGAAATACCGGATCTTCTACTACTCCTCATTTACATTTTCAAATCGACCAAGCAAGTGCACCTTTTCATCCATACTGGCCATTTAGTTCGGCAGACGCAGCAAATGCGGGAATTTCTTTTAGTGAAGGTGTAAACGTAGGACTCGGAAAAGAAAATATAAAACTCCATACTCTTCATCCTTTTAATTTTATAAAAAGTAACAAAAATAATGAAGCCGTTCATTCCTCTGCACCCAGCGCTACCGCTTCTCCTACCGAAAAAATTATTTCTGGAAAAGATCTTCTGAAAAGTTTTGAAATGAGCGTTTCTGCCGATACAGTAAAACCAAAAGAAAGCGTAAAAGTAACCATTATCGCAAAAGATGCTTCTGGAAACACCATTCAAAACTTTTCAGAAAGCATTAGTATTAATATGAGTGATAAAAATACTACCATTCCCAATTTAGTCCAAATGTACAATGGAACGTATTCGTTTGAAACAACATTTGAAACGATTGGACGCATATATATAGATGTAAAATATGGAAAAATTACCAAAAGAGTAAGTGTAAAAGTGACAAAAGAGGAGGAGACAGTGAATAATCCAACTCCTGATCCAACAGAAACCACTGCACCACAAACATTTTCACACTTTACGCTCAGTGCTCCAGAAAAAGGAAATGTAGGAGAACCTTTAACTATTGCCATTTCTGCATTGGACACCAATGGAGATTTTATGAAAACCGTAGAAAATAATGGAGGATATGTTTTTTCTTCACAGGGAGGAAGCGTTACGCCTAAAACACTCAGTGGAAACGATTTTATTGAAGGGAAGGCCATGGTTACCTTTTTACCAGAAAGTGTCGGGAAAGCCGTTATTACGCTTCAACAAGAAAATATTAGTATAGCTATTGAAGGAGCACTTTCAAACGCACAAAAAATATTTGCTGACGTTCGAGAAGGAGATCCTCATGCAGAAGCAATCGCATTTTTAAAAGATGAAGGCATTACTACCGGATATAATGACGGGACTTTTCAACCAAACAGAACCGTCAGTCGAGTAGAATCATTGGTATTACTGTTGAGAGCCATGGGAATTCCTATGGAAACGTCTTCTCCAAACCCATTTCCAGATATTGATGAAACATGGAAAATTTCTCCAATAGTAACCGCATCTCGTTTAAAAATTGCTACAGGATACAGTGACGGGACTTTTCAACCTGATAAAATAGTAAATCGTGTGGAATATTTTAAAATACTTTTAAAAATGGCAGATATGCCCATTCCAGAAAATGTAGATATCTCTCCTTTTGAGGACACCCCTGCCGAAGAATGGTATGCTCCATACGCCAGTGTCGCAAAACAAGAATCACTACTCGATTTTAAAAATTCATTTGAACCAGCAAAAGGAATTACCAGAGGAGAAGTAGCCGAAACCCTGTACCGTGTTTTACGATAAACAATATTTCTAGGAGGATTTTTAGCATCTTTGAAATAACGGGGAAGACAAATGGAGTATTAGGATTTTGAAACATGCTGAACAGCTTGAGCAAAATACGATATTTGAGAGACGGAAATTCCGCCAATATTTACACGTCCACTCTGAGGAAGGAAAATACCCCATTCATTTTTAAGTGTATGAATTTGTTCAGAATTGAGTGGTAAAAGAGAAAACATCCCTTTGTCATCTTTTAAAAATTGATATTTTAAAGGCAACGTGTTCGCAAAAATTTCTCTTCGGTATTCGAGATCTTTTCGCACGGACTCTAACTCTTCTTTCCATTCGGAAAGATATTTTTTAATGATGAGTGTGAGTGCGTGTGATCCAAACGCAGGAGGATTAGAAATATTCTCCCGTACGAGATTTTCAAGATTTGAGGAAACCTTTTGAATTTCTTTCGTTTTTACTGCCAATATTCCCGTACGATGCTGATACAGTGCGACATTTTTAGAAAAAGAAATAGCAATCGCACACTCTTCTAACTCTTCCAAATATAAACGAAGATATTTTTGATCTTCCTTCCAACCTTCACCAAAGCCAAAATATGCAAAATCCACAAATACAAAAATTTGTTTTTCTCTCGTGGCATCCAAAACTGTTTTTAAATCTGGGAGAGAAAGATTTTTTCCTGTTGGGTTATGCGTGAGCCCGCCGTGCAAAAGTAAAACACTTTTGGAAGGAGCGTTGGCAATAGCATCCAAATATCCCTGAAGATTTACTTCCCCCTCTACAATATGAGGAAAAGTAATAGTTTGAAACCCATGAAAAACATTAAAATGATTTTGCCAAGTAGGCGTTGCGATGAGAAGCGTAGGATTTTGAATTTCCCTTTTTATCAGTTCTGCAAAAAGGGAACACGCATGTGTCCCTCCACATGATTGTTGTAAAACAATATTTTTAGGAAGTGTTTTTCCAAAAAGCGTTTCCATGGCAAGTGCACAAAACTCTTGGTCGCCAGTCATAGAGAGGTATTTTGGAAGAAGAGGAACCTGCGAGACAGCTTTTTGAAGAGCCGAAAAAACAAATGGTGACCCATCGGGTGCCATATAAACTCCGATTCCTCCATTTATTTTTTGGGGATGTGTACTCGCCAAAAATTCATCATTTAAAAGGAAAAGCGCGTCGGGTGGGAGAAGGGAAAGTTGAGAAAACATGAGAAGAGGGATACAAGATTCAGAAATTTTCCCGGAGGGGCGGGGCTTGTCCCTGCCCTTTAAAATAAGAACGAGATCAAAAGACCCCTGTTAATGGTAAAGCGAAAAAAAGGGATTGACAAGAAAAAGAAGCAACAGCAAAATCTGCATCTTTTTTAGCAAAGAAGATTTTCCTCTATTTTTTATGACGCTAAATTCAAAATTATCTTTTGTTGCAAAAACCCCACCACCGATCAACATAATTCTTCCCCTCAAAAGGACTCAGGATGACAAGGATCGTACAGAAATAGAAAAATGCATAAAAACGGCTATTCGTGATATTCCAGGAATTTCTTTTGTGCGATTGGGACATCTATCGACTGACGCCACTTTTAAATATTCACTAGAAGGTGGAAATGGAGAGGCTATTACAGCGAGACTTCAGCAGGTGAGCAATGAAATTTTATCTCGTCTGCTGAATGCAAATATTATAGAAAACCAGATGCCAAGAGCAGATATAATAGTGGCACCCCCAGAAGATATAGTGGCACCCCCAGAAGATATAGTGGCACCCCCAGAAGATATAGGAAATACTCTTTTTCAATTCCTAAGAAATAGCAATGGCAACATCGCCACGGCATGTGAAAATCTTGGGAAATATGGATATAAATCTCATTTCGGGAAAGAAATTACTCCCGAAATGATCGTAAGCGTTATTTTAAAAGTATCTTTTGAATTTGTTGCAAAAAATAAAAAACAAGAATCAGAAAACATTAGGGATACAATATTGATATTTTTAAAAGAAAATCCCTCACTGGAGTTTGTTTGTAAAAAACTCAAAGCCATGGGATATACAGGAGAAAACTGGAAGGATGAAATAACACCATTCATGATCGTAAACGCCCTTGAAAAGGGGTAAAAGTATAAATTTACATTGAAGAATCTTTACAAAAATACAACAGTTCGTCCTTTATACTTCAGTATTTTCCGTTCACAAAATTTTTGAACGGCTTCTACCAGGGTTTGTTGCTCAATACTCGCACCATATTTTTTTAGCTCGAGTACCGAAAATTCGTGACTTACCGGAAGCACTTTTTGCGCAATAATCGGACCTTCGTCTAAATCTTTTGTCACAAAATGCGCTGTTGCTCCAATCAGTTTTACTCCTCTTTCGTACGCCATTTCATACGGTTTCCCTCCTATAAAAGACGGAAGAAACGAATGATGAATATTGATAATAGGAAC
>CAIRYL010000123.1 GCA_903882825.1 uncultured Candidatus Peregrinibacteria bacterium
AGAAAAAGAGAATGGAAAACCAATTCCTATAAAAAACATAGAAATGAACGGAAAAGCAATGACTATTCACCTTTCCTCTTCTATAAATACTTCTCTCAAACAATTTTATACATTAACCATTCCAGAGCTCAGAGATCTTTTTGGAAATACTCCATTTGTTGTTCCCTTTAAAACGACGATTGTCAGTAAAAAAACGAATACACCACTATAAAATAAAACATTCTCTGGTATTTTATATCTTTTTTGGTATAATGGATTGATGTTTTGAACATTTAAAATAAAATGATTCCTATAGATCCTCAAACAGAAGGCTTTGAAAGTCCTTTCCTGAAAATTTTTTTCCAGGGGATGCATTCCCCGTCGAATAATTTTGCACTCTCTCGTACAAAACGCCAACATCAGCATGCAGAAGAGGAGGAATGGCAAAATATTCTCGACGAATTTCGAGAAAAAATGCTCATTTTTCAAGAATCACTTCCTGTAAAAAAAATAATTCCTATAGAATCTCTCGAATCTTTTCATCAAATTTTTGAACCAAAAATTTCTGTACCATCCGAAATACATATTCCTTATATTCCCGAAGAAGAAAAAGAAAATATTACTGTTTCTGTCGGAGAAGAAGAAAGAAGCGTAGAAAAAGAAGAAGAAATAATAGAATCTTCGCTTCATCCCCTAAAACCTTTGCACAATGCTTTTGATGAGGATTCCACAAAAGAAGAGAAAATACTGAATATCACGGAAGAATGTTGTACGACACAATTTAGAGAAACTCGTGGAAAACAAGATTTTTACGAGATGCCCCATCTTCATATCCCTTATTTTCAATCTTACAAAATACAAACCTTCCCAATAAAAAGAAAAAGTCGTATACCCACTTTTTTTAAAGAAGTCCCCTCGACTCTAAAAGAATTTATGAATGTGGGGGCGATAGCAATGGGGCTTTTTATTATATCTTTTGTGGGATTTAATTTTTCTTCACTCGCCGTTATTTCCGAAAAATATTGGAATGCAGGTGAATATGCGGAAAAACAAGTAGCCCTTACCAATATTACCACCGAAACAGAGAAAAATATAAAAACAATGTACACACTTCCAGTCGCAGGAGTAACTACTCAAGACACAAAAATTCCTTTTCTAAATCTTCCCGTTGCCCCACCCGACACTCGAATTATCATCCCAAAAATTGCAAAAAATATCCCCATTATAACGGTTCCTGAATCCTCCTTGCGGGCAGAAAACTGGGATCAACTAGAAAAAGATATTCAAGATGGACTTCGAGATGGAGTAGTTCATTACCCGGGAACAGCAGAACCTGGAGAAGAAGGGAATGTTTTTATTACCGGACATTCTTCCTATTATCCGTGGGATAGCGGAAGATATAAAGATGTTTTTGCATCTTTGCATGATTTAGAGGTTGGTGATCATTATTTTATTTATAATAATGGGAAAAAATACGAATATGTGATTCGCGAAAGAAAAATCGTGAAGCCAAATGATACTTCTGTTTTACAACAACCAGAAGGTCAAAAAATTTCAACACTTATGACTTGTACTCCTGTAGGAACTACTCTTAATAGACTTATTTTAAAAGCAGAACAAATATAAAAAATTATTACAATCCAAAAAATGCTAAAAATGGGAGTTCATTTTTGTGTGGGTTTTGAAGAAATGGTAACAATACATCTAAAAGAAAAAACAGTATAAAAATCCCTCCTCCCACAAGAAAAAGAATGAGATTTAAGAATGAAAACGTCCCCTCGGGTGGTTCTGGCGCTAGTGTTTCAATAAGATATTTTTCTTCCGTATCTAAGCGAATACTTCCTAAAAAATAACAGAGTGAAATCAGTAAAAAAGGAAGATCAGCAATTTCAAAAAACCATGCCACTTGAAACAAAAACACTTCATTTTTCCAAAAAAGAAGCGCTATGGTATACATCGACCCCACTATAAAAAATAAAACTTCCGCCGTACCTTGAAAATTTCTTAAATTTTTCATCAAAAAAATAATACCGGAAAAACAAGAAACGAAACAAGTATCTTCTCTTTTTTAAAAAAATGAAAAACAGAATATCGTTTTCTCTTTTTAAATTTTAAAAAACATGAAAAAATACAGATACTTTTTCCCCATTATTCCATGCTTTCAGAAGAAGAAATTCATAAAATTGCAAAACTTTCATATCTCTCCCTTACACCGGAAGAAGTGAAAAAATTTCAAAAAGAACTTTCTGGAATTCTTTCTTTTTTTGAAGAAATATCAGAAATAAATACCGATGGAGTCATCCCTACCGCTCAAATTACTGGTCTTACGGATATGCTCCGGCTGGATAATCCTGTGCAAAATATTTCTGCAGATGCACTTTTAAAATCTTCTCAGCATTGTATTCGTGATCACCAGGTATGTGTTCCCGCTATTTTATAATCTATTTTTGTTGTATTTTCATTCTTCATTATGATTTCCTCTCTTCTTTCCGATTTTCGATCAAAGAAAAAATCAGCTCAAGATATTACCGAAGAGCATCTTGCCCGTATCGCCGAAAAAGATCCTGAAATAGGCGCATTTTTATACATAAATGCAGAAAATGCTCGTAAAAAAGCAAAAGAAAGAGATTCCAGTGGAGATTTTTCAGCACCACTAGCGGGGATTCCGATGACCTTAAAAGATATTATTGCGGTAGAGGGGCTCCAAAATACTGCTGGATCAAAAATACTCGAAGGATATATTTCTCCTTATTCTTCTACCGTATGGAAAAAACTAGAAGAAGCAGGTGCTATTTTGCTGGGAAAAGTAAATACCGATGAATTTACTATGGGATCTTCTTGCGAAAACTCTGCGTATAAAATTACAAAAAATCCTCATGATTTTTCCCGTGTTCCAGGAGGATCATCAGGAGGATCCGCGGCTTCAGTAGCGTCTGATATGGGTATTTTTTCCATTGGAAGTGATACGGGTGGATCTATTCGACAACCCGCAAATTTTTGTGGAGTAGTAGGTATAAAACCATCTTACGGAAGAGTCTCTCGCTCTGGATGTATTTCATACGCATCCAGTTTTGATACTATCGGTCCTCTTGCAAAAACAGTCGAAGATACTGCCATTGTTCTTTCGGTCATTGCAGGACACGATCCATTAGATGCGACTACCCCCGACATTCCTGTCCCAAATTATGCTCAAGAAATCTCTCACAATATAAAAGGGAAAAAAATAGGTCTCATTAAAGAATTTTTACAAGCAGATGGTATTCGTCCAGAAATAAAAGAAGAAACACTGAAAACAGCACAAGAATTAGAAAAAAAAGGAGCCATATTACAAGAAGTCTCACTTTCTCTCACAAAATACGCGGTCAGCACTTATTATTTATTGGTAAAAGCAGAAGCCTCTACAAATATGGCAAGATACGATGGTATTCGATATGGTCCATCTGTATCTCCAAAATCACTTCATGATATGTACGAGCACAATAGATCTCTGTTTGGAGACGAAGTAAAACGAGCAATTATGATGGGAACATACACACTCTCTGCAGGATATTACGATGCGTATTATCTAAAAGCTGCAAAAGTAAGAACACTGATAAAACAAGAATATGAACAAATATTTGAAACAGTAGATGCTATTATTGCTCCAGTTTCACCATTCCCTCCTTTTTGTATTGGAGAGAAAATAGATGATCCGCTCGCGATGTATTTGGCTGATATTTTTACTGTGCCTATAAATCTTGCGGGAATTTGTGGTATTTCGGTTCCCACTGGTTTTCGCAATGGACTTCCAACGGGTGTGCAAGTACTGGGGAAAGCATTTCATGAATCACAAATTTTTTCAATTGCCTCCGTAATTGAGAATCTATAAAATAGGAAGCATAAAAAAAGGATTTGTTTTTAAAACTTATCTCAAAAAAATTGTTTTTCTCTTCTTCATCTTTTGTCTCAAAATAAAAAAAAAAGTGTGGCGGTACTCGCTTGTGGAGGAACCATGAGTTCGTTTCATGACGTACACACAGGAATTGTGCACCCGCTCACCAACACTCAAGAGCTTCTGGAAATAATTCCTGAATTATCTGAGCAAAACATCGAAATAGATGTTTTCCCAAATATTATAGAAAACTCTTTCTTTTTAACGACACCAGATTGGGAACCAATATATAATTTTATAAAAAAAAAGGCGAAGAAATATGATGGATTTGTTATTATTCAAGAATCTGACACCCTTATTTACGGAGCGTGTTTATTAGGATTTCTCACTTCTTCTTTTTTTAAACCAATTATTTTCACAGCACATCCAACTCCGCTTGGGTCTCCATACCGTGAAAGTGCAAAAAAAAATCTCTATGGAGCTATTATTTGTGCAGAAGAGGATATAGGAGAAACAGCCATTTTTTCAGATGGAAAACTTATTCGTGGAGTACGTGCGAAAAGACAAAATATTGAACATCAACATTATTATTTTTCTTCATTTGCCGATAATATTGGAGAACTTCATAAAGAATAGCTCACCTTAAACCTTCATATCATTCGCAGATATAATGAAAAAATAGAATTTCCTTACCAATATCCTCAAAAAGATGTGTTTTTTCTAAAATATTTTCCGGATTTTTTAGAAAATTCGTTTTATATTTTATATGATAGAAAATTTGATGCAGTAGTCATGGAATCAATGGGATTTGGATCTCTTCCTCCTTTTATTTTAGACAGATTAGAACAATTTAAAGAAATCAACACGGAAGCATTAGTAATAGCAGAGCATGATAGCCCACTGAGAACATTCCCTCTCGATGCAGATACAATGTATGAATCATTCCCCCATGTGAGCCTCATTAAAAATATGACAGTTACTGCAACCCTCGTAAAAACAGCATTTATTTTACAAAATTTCCCAAATATATTTAAAAATAAAATGAAAGAGAATTTTTGTGGCGATATTGTGCGGTAAGCACCTTGCATCATCCTTTTTCAAAAGGCATAATAAAAAAGATGATGATTTTTCCCCAATTTTCTATGTCTGATACGTCTAATACTGATATTCTAGATATTTCTCAATCTCCAAAAAAATTCCAAAGTCTTCGTGGATTTACAGATCATCTTCCAGAAGATCATGAATATTTTACACTCATAAAAAAAGCAGTACGACACCGTGCTCGTCAAGCAGGGCTTCGTCGTATTTCTACTCCCCTATTAGAAGAAACAGGAGTATTTACTCGTGGGCTAGGAGAATCCACTGATGTCGTCTCAAAAGAAATGTTTACTATGACGAGCAGAAGCGGAAAAAGCATGTCGTTAAAACCGGAAGGAACTGCAGGAGTCGTACGTGCCTATATTGAACATGGAATGCACACTCTTCCACAGCCAGTACAATTTTACTATATTGAACCACATTTTCGATATGATCGTCCTCAGAAAGGAAGATTTCGACAATTTCATCAATATGGATTTGAAGTAATTGGAGAAAGAGATGCATCTGTTGATGCACAAGTAATTCATATTTCTTGGAAAATTTTAAAAGACCTTGGGATAGCAGAACGTTTTGATTTACAAATCAACACTCTTGGAACTCCATCTGCTCGTGCGGACTATATTTTAGCGCTTAAAAACTATTTTTATGGAAAAGAAAGGCATCTCTGTAGCGATTGTCAAAATCGTTTAGAATCAAATCCCCTCAGAATTTTAGATTGTAAAGAAGAAGATTGTCAGATTCTTTCGTCGTTAGCGCCAAAAATGCAAGAATATTTAGATGCAGAAAGTAAAGATTTTTATGAAAAACTGAAAGAATATCTACAAGAATTAGACGTTCCATTCTACGAAAATACACGTCTAGTAAGAGGACTTGATTATTATAGTGACACAGTTTTTGAGTATTGGGACCGAACACAAGGCGCACAGAATGCTATTGGTGGTGGGGGAAGATATGACGGACTCGTAGAAAAACTCGGAGGACAACATACCCCCGCATTTGGGTGTGCATTTGGAGTAGAGCGCGTTATGATGCATTTAAAAGAAGCGGGCATTACCCCTCCCCCAAAAGATAGAATTCATGTTTTTATTGCTCAACTCGGCGAAGAAGCAAAAAAGAAAGCCATGCGACTCGTTTCTGATCTTCGAGAAAATGGAATTCATACCATGGGAGCTATGGGAAAATCATCTATGAAAGCTCAATTAAAAATGGCAGATAAATTTGGAGTCGATTGGACTGTTATTTTAGGAGAAGTAGAAGTGAGAAACCACACCGCTATTATTAGAGATATGGCTCATGGAAGACAAGAAATTGTAAAAATGGAAACCGTTATTCCAGAAATTATTGCTCGAGTCGGAAAAGAAAATGTCGATATATATCAACTCGGCGAATAAATCTTTTCTTTTAAAAATTTTAAACGGCATTTTTGAGCCTCCATTCTTGATTTTTAGCATAGTATTCGTGATATAAACTTTTAAATTCTTGAGAATTTAAAAGTCCTTTATTGGTAATAAAAAATGTCACCAAATCAACGGGATACCGATCATGAGAAAAAACTAGTTTTTCATACTCTATCCCAGAAATAAGTTTTTGTTTTTGAGTTTTACACGTATGATGTTTTTTTTCTGCTTGCCAAAGACTTAATTTATCCGTGGTGAGAGGAACATATATGGGGATATGAGAAAGATGCATTTGAGATATTAAAGATTCACTTCCTGGATCTCCAATGACTTCTAAAAGAGAATTAACAGTAAGTGCTCCTAAAAAAACTTTTGTAATAGAGTCTTTTAAATGTGCTAAAAGGTATTCTGGAACAACTTGAAATGAAATTTTTTCAGTATTTAAAAAGCGAACAATAATAGCCGTTTTTGATTCATCTTGTTGTGCAATAATAACTTGAAATTTTTTTCCTTGGCTTTTTGCATGACGAAGAATATCAAAAACGGTATGACTAATATCATGTAACAGAATCGTATCTCCATCAACAATCGTAACTTGTGAAATGGCAATCAGGTCATCAAACCTTTTCCTTCTTTTTTGATCAATTTCTTCAATATATTTTTCTAAAAATTCTTTATCTTCTGTTATGGATTTTCTATGTGAGAAAGTAGATTCAAAGGCCTGGAAAAGATCAAAAATTAAAAACATGAGGAGCGCAATACGAGGAGAAGTATTTTTTATGAGTTCCATTACTTTTTGAAATTCTTGTCGTAATTCTTCTCGTGTTCCAGAGAAAGAAAGAAATGATTTTTTAAGACTTTCCATCGCCATAAAACAACAATCTCTTGTACCAAAGGTACGTTCAATGTCTAAAAAAAGACCAGAAAGTGTGTTTAAAAGTGTATTGTCCATAATTTATAAAACAAAAAAGAGAAAAATAGAAGAAATAATGAGTGAAAATATGGTTATAGAAAAACCATATTTGAAAAATTCTAAAAATGAAATCTTCACGCCACTGCGTTCTGCCATTTGTGAACCAATCATACTTGCAGAAGATCCAATAATAGAACCATTTCCACCTAAACATGCTCCTAAAGAAAGCGCAAACCACACCATGTGTAAATCTCCTGGGATTGCTCCAGAATCGACAATATTTTGCAGTACTGGGATCATCATTGCCACCAATGGAATATTTTCTATAAATCCAGAAAGAAGTCCAATTCCCCAAAGCACAGAAAGCCCTAATGTAAGGGGAGAGTCAGCATAACGCATAATTATTTCACTCACATATTCTAAAGCTCCTACTTTTTCGAGTGTTCCCACCACAATAAATAATCCTGAAAAAAATAGAAGGGTGTTCCAATCAATCATTCCAAATATTTTTTCTGCAGAGAGCTGTTTTTTTAAAAAAACCAGGAGAAAAACCCCACCAGAAAGCGCTATATATTCTACCGGGAAATGAAATGGCTGAATAATAATCATGAGTACGGTAATCGACAAAATAATGGCCGTCATGATGGCAAATCGTAAAGAAAAATATTCGCTCAAAAATTCTTCTTTAATTTTTTGAATGAGTAAATTACTCATAAATAATTTTGGAATATTTTTTTGAATAGGACGAATAATTTCCCAATCTTTTAAAACCATTATGAGAATAACTCCAATGCTCACCAACAAAATTGGGATCCACATATTTTCTAGAAACATGAGAAATGAAAATTTATTTGCAGAACCAATCATAACATTGGTGGGATCTCCAATAAGAGTTAATGCTCCTCCAATATTGGCAAAGAAAATTTCAGCAATAATATAGGGTTTTGGGGTAATCCCGATTCCTTTTGTGACCGCAATGGTTAAAGGAATAATAATCATCATAGTCGTCGCATTCGCCAGAAAAGTAGAAAGGAGAAATGTCAGTCCTGAAAAAATTAAAAAAAGAAAAAGTGGATTTCCTTCTGTTTTTTCAATAATTTTTACATTTACCCAAGAAAGAATACGCGATTCGCGCACGCCTTCCACCAAAATCATCATTCCCATGAGGAGTAAAATAGTCCCAGAATCAATCATCGGTAATACCTCCGGAGGAGTGAGCACCCCTGTAAAAAGAAGAATAAAAACCCCCACCAACACTACTAATGATTTCTCAAAAATTTCA
This sequence comes from uncultured Candidatus Peregrinibacteria bacterium, assembly GCA_903882825.1. Classification (GTDB taxonomy): domain Bacteria; phylum Patescibacteriota; class Gracilibacteria; order CAIRYL01; family CAIRYL01; genus CAIRYL01. Next base: position 8,541 of record CAIRYL010000123.1, read on the forward strand.
AAAACAATACTTCCTAAAACGAAGAGAAAAACAAAAACCGAAATAGAAATAGGGCTCAAAAACTCCATATAAAAAAATAAAAAAAGTGGGAGTATTTTTCTCTTGTAGTATTTCTTTTGTCAATAAAAGAATATTTTTTCAAAAAATCCTTGAATTGAAGGGTGTTTTTTAAGATGGGATTGAACAAATTTCTTCTTTTTTAAAATTTTTCTCTATAAAAAAAGTACATATTAGCTTTCCTCTGGAGTAGAAAATTTTTCAACCATCTGTTCTGCAAGCCCAATATATGTTTCGGGAGTGAGCAGGCATAATGCCTTTTTTTCAGCTTCTGGAAGCTCAAGCCCCTCAATAAATATTCTAAAATCTTCCAATGTAATGCGCTTTCCCCTCGTCAGTTCTTTCAACTTTTCGTAGGGTTGGTCTATTCCATGTTTTCGCATAACGGTTTGTGCTGCTTCCCCTAACACTTCTACATTTTCACGAAGTTCTTTTGTACACGTTTCCTCTTGTACTTCTAATTTTTCGATTCCAGATTTCAGACTTTTGAGTGCTAATAACGTGTGTGCAAACGAAACTCCTACATTTCTGAGAACGGTAGAATCGGTAAGGTCTCGTTGAAAACGGGAAAGAGGAAGTTTTTCAGCAAAAAATCGAAAAAGTGCATTCGCAATTCCAAAATTCCCTTCGGCATTTTCAAAATCAATAGGATTTACTTTATGTGGCATGGTGGAAGAACCAATTTCCCCGAGTTTTGTTTTTTGTTTAAAAATCCCACGAGAAATATATCCCCACGCATCTCTCGAAAAATCAATAAGAATGGTATTTAAAAGCGAATACGTATGAGAAATCTCTGCAATATAATCATGGGGATCAATTTGATCCGTAATCGGATTCCACACCAAATCTAAAGATTCTGTAAATTCTTGAGAAATTTCAAGCCATGGAGCATGAGGATATGCCACTACATGCGCATTAAAATTTCCAGTAGCGCCATTTATTTTCCCTAAAAAATCTTGGTGTGCAAGTGATTCTATTTGTGGAGACATACGGGACGCGAAGAGAAAAAATGATTTCCCAACGGTGGTAGGAGAAGCCGGTTGTCCGTGTGTAAGCGACAGAAGAGAAATTCCTTTCCACTCTTTTGCGCGAGATTCCAAAAGGAGTAAAATTTCTTGATATTCCGGAATCATCACTTCCATGGTGGCATCTTTAAGCATTAACGCATACGCCAGATTATTGATATCTTC
>CAIRYL010000124.1 GCA_903882825.1 uncultured Candidatus Peregrinibacteria bacterium
AACTGATTCATCAAAAAATTTGTATGAAAAAAGTGATGCTGAATATCAATCAAAAACAGATTTTGTTTGTGGAGATTGGAGCTTGGTAAACTCTGAAGGAGAATTTGTAAAAAGAGAAAATTGTAAATTTAACAATAGAAAAGATCTAAAAGATTTTTGGATACAGATTTTTGGAGAATTGAAAATGTACTATGAGTTTGAAAAAAATAACGGTTTTGGTGTTCCAGAATATGTCAATCAGTTTCAAGAAAATCAAAATGGAGATAGGTTCTTAGAATTTGGAAATAACACGAATAAAATTAGATTTTATATTTTAAAAGAAAAAAATAATGAAGGGAAACCTTTTGAAATAAAATCAGTAAAAAATGAAATACAAAAAGGAGAAGATGGGAAACCCTTACAAGATAAAAATGGACAACATATTTTTGCAGAAATAGAAGAAAATATTTGGATTGTAGATAATCATGGAAGGAAAGTTTTTGATTATGTGCTTTCTTTTTACACCGAAAAAGCAAAAAGAATCTTTACACTTCATAAACAACAGAGTTTTGATTCTTCTATTCAATATTTAGAAAAGGAACTGGAAGAGTTGCTTTTTGAATCTCAAGATGATTTGAAAGAAGGATTTACAAGTTTTGTAGTTGGAGAAATAGTTGAGCTTTCTCGGAAAATTGCCGATACAAAAAATAAGAAACTTTACATCGCACTAGAAGACTTAAGCAATTATGGAAATAATGCTAAAACACCTACACAAAATACAAGTGAAGAGAGTTTCAAAGACGAGGAGCATGAAAGAAATTTATCAGTCATTATTTACCAAAAACTCGAAAATAATCTGGTAAAAAAGTTTAATTATGTAGAAACAAAAAATAAGGATTCTTCAATAAACAAGGATCAGCTCTCTCCGAAAATAAAAAGGATTGAAGATATAAAAGAATTTCAAGGAAAAATTCAGTTAGGGAATTTAATATTTATTGATCCCGAAAACACATCAAAGCAATGTCCTGTTTGCAATCATGCTGAAACTAAAAATAGAGAAAAGAAAAATCCTCTTTTAGATTATATTGTTTGTCAAAATCAAAATCCTATTTGTGGATTTTCTACAAAAGAAAATGGAGATAGAAAAAGTTTTGATTTTATAGATGGTGGAGATACTCTCGCCTCCTATAACATCGCCAAACGAGGACTTTCCTTTCTTAAAAAATCATGACCGAAGAAATTTTTATTGCCATTTTTGGGGCTTTAGCCAGTGTTTTACTCGCTTTTTTAACGGCATATTTTACCAGTCGCTCGGAAACTCAAAAATTAAATCACCGACTTTTAGAAAACCTCTACGAAAAACGATACCAAACCTACACAAAACTTTTGGAAATAACCCAAGAAATTGGGAAAAACACAAAAGATACAGAACTTTGTAAAAATGCCAGAAAAGAGCTGAAAGAATGGCAAAAAACAAGCGGTGGCTTTTTGCTTATGAGTAAAAAAACATTGGACTCTTTTGATGTACTGAAAGATGTTTTGAAAAAAAATCCAGAAAAAGGAAATGAATATTCAGAAGCACAAAGAAAAAATATTTGGGAAGCCAGAAATAAATTTCGCGGAGCACTTCGAGATGAATTTGAGTTTTTCCATTCGGCAGAAAAAAGTATATAATGCCTTTTACAAGAGCGATTCACCCTATTTCTCGGTGGTCGCTCTTTTTACTATTGAGTGTTTATACTTAACACTGAACCCTAAACACGTTTTATGAAAACCACCCTTCAACGCATTCAAGAAATTATTGCTTCCAAACGGCAAAGCAGTGCAAAAGAGCTTCGGGAAATGCTGGGGGTTTCCCAAGTGCTGGTACATCGCCACCTTAAAAAACTTTGTACGGAGGGGAAAATACAAAAAATTGGGACGCCTCCAAAAGTGTTTTATGTCCCTGTGTAAAAAAATCCTCTAAAATTTCCCGTTTTTTTGAAATAAATACACTAAAAAACAATTTTTTCATACTTTTACAGTGGAATCCCTTATCCCTATTTCGGAGCTGAATGACTTTGTGTTTTGCCCACGGTCTTTATATTTTCACCATTTATACGGCGGATATAGTACCGCTTTGTACCACGATACACCGCAAACAAAGGGAAATATTGCCCATGAAAGTATTGATGAGAAAAAGTATAGCACTTCTAAAAAATGGCTTCAGGGTGTAGAAGTTTCAAGCGAAATTTTGGGAATATATGGAAAAATAGACCTATTTAATACCGAAACTGGGGAATTGGTAGAACGGAAAAGAAAAATTGTAAAAGTGTATGACGGTTATAAATTGCAAGTATGGGCACAAGCGCTTTGCTTACAAGAAATGGGATATACCGTACAAAATATTTTTCTTCATTCTTTGGTGGATAATAAACGGTATGCCGTGGAATTTTCTGGGGTAGAGACGCATTGCAATGCGTCTCTACAGGAACAAATACAAAAAATGCGATCTTTTTCGCTTGATGATGGGTTTTCTCAAAATCCTGAAAAATGTGCCCATTGCATTTACGCACACCTTTGCGACCAAACCAATTTTTAATTTTTTTATGCTTTCCTATCCTGATTTTTTAGAAAAACAAGTGCTGTTTATTGAGAGTGAAGATGTAAAACATTTGCGACTGGCGAACAGTAATTTGGTAATAGAAAATTTGGAATCGGAAAAATGCCTACAAGTGCCATTGGCAAAGGTTTTTGCTCTTTTTTTGGTGGGAAATGGTTCGTTTACCAGTGCATTTTTAAAAGCGGTTTCCGAAAATGGAATTATGATTTTTTTCTTAAACGGGAATTTTAGAACGTATGCCAGTTTTGGAGCCCAAACAGAGGGAAATACACTCCTGCGGAAACGGCAATATTTTTTGAGTGAAGGAGAATGTTTAGAAATTTCTAAAAAATTGATATTTTTAAAAATCACCAATCAAAAAGCCCTTATTACTCCAATTCGTGGAAAAGATGAGGAAGAAAAGAATGGGAAAAAAATGCTCGAAGACCTTTTAAAAAAAGTGGAAACAATACAGAACAAAGAAAGTTTGCTCGGAATTGAGGGAAATGCTTCAAAGATATTTTTTAATGTATATTTTAAAGAAATGAATTGGCACGGACGAAAACCTCGCACCAAATATGATATTCCAAATACTTTACTCGATGTGGGCTATACGTTGTTGTTTAATTTTCTAGAAGCCCATCTTCGACTATACGGATTTGATTTGTATTCGGGAGTGTATCATCAGTTTTTTTATGAACGAAAATCGCTGGTGTGCGACATTGTAGAGCCATTTCGATGTATTATTGACGCATCCTTGCGAAAAGCATGGAATTTAAAACAAATAGATGAAAAAGATTTTGAAATTTTTCAGAATCAATATTGCCTTTCGTGGAAGCGTTCGCATACATACGCCAAAATTTTTCTTGAGGGAATTATGGAACAAAAAGAAGAAATTTTTAAGTTTGTACAAGCATTTTATAGAGCTTTTGTACAACACGATCATCAAAAAATTTCTTCCTTTTCCATTCGGAATTCATAATTTTTCATTCTTTTTATGCTTATTGTTACTTATGATATTTCTAACGATAAATTGCGT
>CAIRYL010000125.1 GCA_903882825.1 uncultured Candidatus Peregrinibacteria bacterium
GCTGATCAAGAAAAAATGGGAATTGCACTTGGAAAATTGGCAGAAGAAGATCCGACCTTTAAAATTAAAACAGACGAAGAAACAGGGCAAACTATTATTTCTGGAATGGGAGAACTTCATTTAGAAGTATTGGTAGACCGTATGAAACGAGAATTTAAAGTAGAAGCAAATGTGGGGGCACCGCAAGTGGCATATCGAGAAACTATTCAAAACCAAACAAATGTTGAAGAAAAATATGCAAAACAAACCGGTGGACGAGGACAGTATGGGCATGTTCTTATGCGTATTTTCCCACAAGAGCCTGGAAAGGGATATGAGTTTGTGAATTCTGTTGTAGGAGGGAAAATTCCACATGAATTTATCCCTGCTGTAGATAAGGGCGTACAAGAGGCAATGAAGCGAGGTGTTATAGCCGGATACCCAATGGTAGATATTAAAGTAGAATTGTATGATGGTTCATACCATGATGTGGATTCATCAGAATTTGCTTTTAAAATTGCGGGGTCACAAGCTTTTCAAAAAGGAGCAAAACAAGCGAGTCCTATTCTTTTGGAACCAATTATGAAGGTAGAAGTTACCACTCCAGAAAGTTATATGGGGGATGTAATGGGAGATATTTCTTCACGGAGAGGTCTTATTTCTGAACAAACGGAGCGTGGAACGGCAAAAGTTATTCGTGCAAATATTCCACTAGCAGAAATGTTTGGATACGTGAATGATCTTCGATCTATGACACAAGGAAGAGCTTCGTATTCGATGGAATTTTCTCGTTATGAAAAAGCTCCACAAAATGTAGTAGAAAAAATTAAAATTGACAGAGGGATAAAATCATAATACAGTGGCGCCCAATTTATTTTATCTTCTACAATGGAAAAAACTTTGGGCGCTTTTGTTGCAAAAGGGGGAAGAAGTGTTGTACTTGGTTGGATAGCCATTATTCTGCTTTTTGTTCTTATCTTTGTTTTACTGTTTTTGCTGATTTCTCTTCAGGAAATTTCACTACTCCAGGAATGGCTTTTGCAAAATGGTACTCATTTTACGTTTGCTCCATCTCCAGAAGAGGATCGTCAAAAAGCAACAATAGTGATTCTTATGGTTATAGCATTATTGAGTGCGGGGACACTCATGCTTTTTTTCAATGTGCAAAGATTTCATCAATGTGAGCTGTATGAGTATGGAGTGCGAATAAAAAGAGGAAAAGAGTTTCAAGATATATTTTATGAAAATATCCCCTATACCAAGATTGGATTTGTAAAACTCGTTATTCCGGTTTTGGGAATGAAAATTTCACAAGAAGACGAAAAATGGACAATTATTGTGGGAGATATTGTGGACAGTGTTTTTCCTCTTTACGAAAAATTAAGAACTGCGAAAAGTGAAGAAATTTTGAATGCCGATGGAAAAGTCCCTTTTTTAAGAGCAAAAGCTACTTTTTTTGAAGAGTATTTTGGGTCTTCGTATGGTGCAATATTGCCAAATAAACATTTATATTTTGCTATTGGAACAAAGAATTCACAGTTTGGAGATATTGAGTATAAAAATGAAGAACTCTCTTGGGAAATGAACAAGGAAGGATTTACCGTAAGCAAGGGAACAACACTTATTTTTGAAGCTCAATTTGAGGATATCACCAATCCAAATATCTGCTACTCCATTTTGCGTGAAATAAAACCTATTACTGTGTAGTATTTTTTATGGAAGTTGTATTTTCTCCTGTTTTTCCTCGGAATAGCTTTAAATATGTATTGCAGACTCTTGCAATTCTCTTCGTTGGGATTTTGTACCCCACGCATAGTCTTTTTGGTGTACTTCCTGATGTAATGATAAGCTTTTTAAAAGATTTTTTTGAGTCTTCTCGAGGGCAAATTGCTTTTATAATTTTTTTTCTTGGTGCTTTGGCAATACTTCCATATTCCTTATGGTGGTCACGAGTTTTTTTCTTTTTTCTTATGGGAAAGGGAAAAACTCTTTTTTTTGAGAGCAATTCTTGGCGATGGGGAAATACTTCTTTTGTATACGATAGTATTGTTGCATTACGAATAACTGATGAATTTTTAAAAATAGATATTTCTCACGAAGAAAGCATTACGATTTATGAAGATATGTATGAAAAATTTCCTGATATATATACTATTTTTAATGAAAAAACTCATGATCGGCTTGTGCAAGAAATGCTCACTCAATTTAAATTGGGGAATACTCTCTCCTTTGGAAAGTTAGAGATTTCACAAAATATGATTGTTATAAAAGGAAAAAAAATTTCTCAAGATCAAGTTTTTAGTATTACTATCCAGGATGATTACGTTGGAGGAAATGCTGTACAGAAAGTAGTGGTTGTTACTGATAAAAAAACATACGAGATGGATACTGATGATCTTCCCAATGTTTCTCCCCTCATCACTTTTCTTTCCCTTGCTGGGTAATTTTTTCTTTTTTTTATGTCATTTTCCTCTCCTCTTTCCTCTTCTCCAGAAGAATCCACATTAAGCCTCCAACATAATGAAAAACTGGAGCTTAAAAAACCTGGCATGAGTCAATACTGGTGGATACTTATCGTTTTAGTAGTACTTTTGGGTACTGCAGGATGGTTTGTATTTCGATTTATTCCTACAACCATTTTAAATCCCACAGAAAAACCTCTGGAGGTTACTATTGATGGAGCTGTTCACACTGTAGAACCCGGGACAACAACAAAGGTAAATATTTTTCCAGGGACACATATCGTCTTTTTTAATGGAAAAACAGAAACATTTGAAAAACCATGGATAAATATGAATTTTTTATCCGGTCCCGTTGCCTCTGTACTGAATCCTACGCATACTTTTTATGTCGCAGAAACCATAAAATATGCTACTCCTGGGCAAGAAATACGCGTTTCCAGTTTTATAAATATTGATGGAAATTACTATGAAGATAAATATGACGGTGTTTTTCTGTATGAATTTACTGATCTCTATACAATAGTCCATTATCTTCCAGGAGAAGAATCTCCTAATGAAGTTTCTCTGGATACATCTGCAAAAAGCGAGACGCGATATAAATTATCTACTAAAAAAGAATTTATAGAAAAATATGCAATCCCAGTAGATGAAACCGAAGCTCAAGTGCCAGTAACAGAAAATCAAAAATTTTCTTCGGCAATGTGGTACTAATTTTTTTATACGTTTTTTTCTTTTTTTATGAGTTACTCAGAGACAAAAATTTTTTTTCTTAATGAAAACTTTCAGGAACTAAAAGAAGATGATATTTTGCCGAATCGCTTTATTCAAGTTGAAAAAGAGGGGAGAAAGGTTTTGTTTTTCAATATTCGGTTTCGTCCTATTTCTTATAGTTTTTATGAAAATGGCGAATTATTAGTGACTTTTTCACCTCTTCATTTTGATGAAATGAAGAAAGAAAATTGGACATTTCAGAGAATGGTTTCTTTTGCTCAGACTCTTGATATTTCTCCTGGGAAAAAAGAAGTGAAGCCAATATTTGAAAAAACATATTCTGTTTTGATATTTTTTTCATTTCTTTTTTGGCTTTTTCCATTGTTTTATTTCACAACGCTTACTTCTGATGTATATTTTGGAGAAACAAAGGTATGGAACAATTTGAGTGATATTCAAATAGGGGATTTTATAAAAATGGATATTGATGTATGGACCTGGATGACCATAGAAGAAGTAAAAACAAATTATGGAATAGAAACCTCTCGAAGCGATGGGAATATATATATTTTGGCGACTCAGCCAGAAAAAGAAGAAACTTTTTTAGTGCGTTTTCGTTCTAATGATCCTCGTTTTCAAGAAATTATAAATGAAATAAATACACAAAAAGGTTCTAAAGATTTTTTAGTTATTTCTCGTGTTGAAGGCGAGGTAAAGCCACTTTCGATGGTAGAAACAATAGAAAATGGAAGTATTTCAGAATCTTTTAAAAGCGATATTGTAAACTATCAACAAAATGAAATAGACCTTGTTCCATTTTCGTTCCTTATTGACGCAAATGTGGTTCAAAAACCAGCGTCTGTATATGAGGGAATTAAGAGAAATACATTCTTCATTGGTGTTTTATGGATTTTTGTAATAGCGGGAACATTCCAATTAAAAAGGAAAAGAATGTCCTATATAAAAGATAAAATGAGAAATTTTATGGGATAAATAAAAAAAGCCCCGAAAAACGGGGCTTTTTTTATAAAAATTATTTTTTATTTCAGGAACGTATATTTAGAGACAATTCGTTCGTCTTCCGTAACAACCCTGGGACCTGTTTCAAGGGCTATGGTGAGGGTTTTTACAAGCTCTTCTGGGCTTTCTGAAAAGAAAATACGATCGCCTTTTTCGCGATGACACATCTCAATAATTTCTTCCACATGAGAAGAAACACCATCTGCACTCGTAAGAACTCCAATGTATCGTCCTTCATCAAAAGCAACTGTAAATTCATTGAGTGTCCCAATTCCACCACCGAGTATAATTACCGCATCAGAAAATCGAATATTTAAAATATCACGTTCCATGAGTCCCATACCGGTATATAAAATAAGATCGTATGGATCAACAGGGGAATTATATTTTTCAATATGTTCTCTTTGAGAAAATGCTGGTGAAACGCCCATCACAAAGCCTCCTGCGTTTTTTGCGCCTATCGCCGCATCATTTGGGAGCCCCGGACATGCCCCGTTTACTAAAACACTTCCACTTTTAGCAATTTCTTGTCCGAGTTGCATTGCGAGTTCTGTATTTTTTTTATACGTCATCGACGGACCTTGTGCAGATCCCATTACTCCAATTCGAAGCCTAGTTGCAAAATGTGTGCAAAAGTTTTCATTCATAAATTTTTTGTAAAAAGTTCACTGTATTATATCTTAAAAATATAAAAAATGAAATATTTTCTTCAAAAAAAAGAAAGAGGTATGTACACTAAAAAAAGAGGA
>CAIRYL010000126.1 GCA_903882825.1 uncultured Candidatus Peregrinibacteria bacterium
AAAATTCTGGGGAGTCCTTGAAAAAATAGTTTCAAACTACGAAGAGTGGCTTGAAATACAAAAAAACCCGCCATTGGCGGGTGAAATACCTGAAATGGTGGAGCATGTCGGGATCGAACCGACCACCTCCTGCGTGCAAAGCAGGCGCTCTAGCCAAATGAGCTAATGCCCCATTTCTTTTTTCACAGCTGGTGAATTTTTGCAAAACTCCGCCCCGAGTGCAAGAGTTTTTCTTTAAAAAACTTTTTGCACGGTTTTTAAAATTTGCGTATACTCAACTGGAAATTTTATCTCTCTTTTTTATGGCAGACTTGAAAAATGTCCGAAATATCGGAATTATCGCACATATTGATGCTGGAAAAACAACGACTACCGAACGAATTTTATTTTATACAGGACGAAGCCATAAAATTGGAGAAGTTCACGATGGTGAGGCAACAATGGACTGGATGGAACAAGAACAAGAAAGAGGAATTACTATTACCTCTGCTGCTACGTATTGCAAGTGGAAAGATATTGATATTAATATTATTGATACTCCTGGGCATGTGGATTTTACGGTAGAAGTAGAGCGATCACTTCGTGTTTTAGATGGAGGAGTGGCAGTATTTGATGGATCACAAGGTGTAGAACCACAATCAGAAACAGTATGGAGACAAGCTGATAAATACCATGTTCCTCGAATCGCTTTTGTAAATAAAATGGATAAAATTGGAGCAGATTTTTATATGTCTCTCGAATCTATTCATGAGCGTCTTTCTCCTGATGCAGTAGCAGTACAAATTCCACTTGGTTCTGAAAGTGATTTTAAAGGAGTGGTTGATCTTATTACGCGGAAAGCATATCACTTTGAAGGTGCGCATGGAGAAGACATTATAGAGGTAAAAATCCCTGCAGATATGGAAGATTTAGTGGAAGAATATCGAGAAAAAGTAGTCGAAAAAGCTTCTGAATACGATGATGTACTGATGAATAAATATTTAGAAGGCGTGGAACTTTCTAACGAGGAAATAAAGGCAGGACTTCGAAAAGGAGTTGTGAAAAATGCTCTGTATCTCGTGTTTTGTGGATCTTCTTTACAAAATGTAGGAGTGCAATTTGTACTCGACGGAGTAAAAGATTATCTTCCTTCTCCATTAGATGTTGGTTCTGTAAAAGGAAAAAATGTAAGAAATGATGCAGAGGCAATTCGAGAGCCATCTGATAGTGAGCCATTAACAGGTGTAGTTTTTAAAATTGCAACAGATCCTTTTATTGGACGACTTTGTTTTTTTAGAGTGTATTCCGGTGTTATTAAATCTGGTTCGTATGTTATTAACGCTCGAACTGAAAATAAAGAGCGAATTGGTCGATTAGTTCAGATGCATGCGAATTCTCGTCAGGAAATTACCGAAATTCATGCCGGCGGAATTGGTGCCATTGTAGGATTAAAAGATGTACGAACGGGGGATACTATTTGTGAAGAAGGAAAAGAGGTGATTACTCTTGAAGAAATGACTTTCCCAGAACCAG
>CAIRYL010000127.1 GCA_903882825.1 uncultured Candidatus Peregrinibacteria bacterium
AAAGATAGGGGCAATGCTCCCACAATAACATTGCATCCCATTCACCCTCAGTTAAGATCAGCACAGGTTCGTGGCGGGGCAGCTCCAGGCGAAAGAGACAGGTTACTCCACCCCGCGGCCCACCAAATTTTACATCTGGCATCCCAAAAAGAAAAAATCATATTCCAAAGCATGGAAAATACTGCGAAAAGGGAAGTTTGGAATGTGAGTAATAGTCCTACAAAAAATACCCCTAAAAGCAAAATAATCGTTCCCATATCCCCAATCCAAAGGCGAAAAATAGCGCTCGCTGCCACGCCTAATGTTCCACCCGCTTCCATATGGGGAAGCGCCATATTTTCAAAAGGAACTCGAATGGTATGAATCATTCCGAGCATCCCAAAAACCATAAAAAATGCTCCTAAAAATACTGAAGAAGAAATTTTATATTGTTGAGAAGTAAAAATAGAAAAAGAAAATCCAATGCAGAGTGCTGGTAAAATCCATACACCAATTCCAAAAAGATGTCGGAAAAAAGCGTTTAAAGATGCACCTACCACCCCTAAATGCCCCACAAATGCAAGAATCAACAATAATCCGACAAATGCTAATACAACCGCCCATATTTCTCGCGCTAGTGAAAAAGAAATATGAAAAAACGATGTTGTTTTTTTAGGAGATTGTTTTCTCACCATACATAAGAATCAATAGTAACTAGTCATATTGTCTGAGAAATTCACTCAAAAAGCAAATGAGAGAACAAAACATATAAAAATAAAAAAACTTCAAAGCATTGAAGTTTTTTTATAATATTTTTTGGAGCGGGCAACGGGACTCGAACCCGTGCGACCGGCTTGGAAGGCCGGGACTCTACCAACTGAGCTATGCCCGCAAAAACACATTTCCTATCCTACCTTAAAAAGTCTAAGCCATTCAAGGTATTTTTTCTGGAAAATTTGACTTTCCAGGAAAATCGCGGAGAATTAAGGATATATTCTCGTATTCTATGTTTTTTTCAGTACTGGAAAAACGGCTTCAAAAAAGACCAGATGTGAATATTCGTCACGTGAGAAAAGCATATCAACTCGCAAAAAAAATTCATCACGGACAAAAAAGAAAATCTGGAAAACCGTATATTATCCATCCTCTTGAGGTAGCTATTAGTGTATCCGACGCAGGACTAGACGAAGACTCTATTTGTGCCGCACTCCTTCATGACACACTGGAAGATGGATCTGATCCAGAAGCAATTGAGGATATTATTTTAAAAGAATTTGGACAAAATGTTCATTTTCTCGTGCAAGCACTTTCTAAAGATGCACGTGCAGGTACAAAAGATGATCAACAAAAAGATTATCTCTTACGATTTCAAGAGGCAGCCAGTCTTGATCCGGATGTAGTGTTTATAAAACTTGCCGATTTAATTCATAATCTCACTTCTGTACGCGCACTTTCTCCTGAACGACAAAAAAAATGGACTTATGAATTGCAATATGAATATTACCCTATTTTTACGCAATGTTTTGTGTATATTCCTATGTCTTATAAAGAAGAATACTGTAAAATGCATGAAACTCTTCACACTTTTATTGAAAAATACAATCAAGAAGAAGAGTATAAAAAAATATAACTTACAAATCTATAAAAAAATCATACAACAGAAATCGAACAGAAAAA
>CAIRYL010000128.1 GCA_903882825.1 uncultured Candidatus Peregrinibacteria bacterium
AATTCTTTTAATTCTTGTTCTGTCGCTATTTTTTTTGTAAAAAACCCAGGTGTTGATTTTTTAAAAATACTTGTGCCTGTCTTTGTAAGGTTTTCGTATTCTTTTTTGTGAACTTCGTTCCAGTCATTTTCAGGAACAATTATTACCATTGATTCATTTTTTTGATCATCATATTCTTCCTTAATAAATGTTTTTCCTCCGTCGGTTATTTTTGGAATTTTAAGCGAAAACCCTGCTTTTGCAATGCTGTAGGTATAAAAATTGGAGTCATTCCATAAAATTTTTCGGTCTTCCATTTTCTTGATAAAATATGCCATTTCTCCTCGAGAAACATGGTGATTTAAAATTGTCGTGGAAAAAGAAGAGTCGTCTCCATTTCTAAAAGGTTCTAAAGACTGAAATTTACCACCATTGGACAAAGTATTTATAAAATAATAAAGATAACCACTATACCATTCAGCACGTCCAGCCTCAAAAGAATCATCGCCCAGATTTACTTTATAACCCCCTGTAATAATTTTCATTGCTTCTGGGAGAGTAATGGTTCCCTGTGGCTTAAACGAACCATCGGCGTAGCCGTTAATAATGCCTTCTTTTTTTGCTTGGCATACAAAAGGAGTAAACCATTCCGTTTGAGAAACATCGGGGAACGCGTATGTATTCGTATCACAAGTGGCAATATCGGTGGCAGAAAAAAGGCTTCCGATAATAATTTTCGTAAATTCGGCTCTGGTAATGGTTTGTTCAGGTTTAAATGTTCCATCATTATATCCTTTTACAATATTTTTACTTTGCACAAATTGTATTTCTTCTGAAAATCGATAATCAGCAGAAACATCGGAAAAAGCAAAGGTTCCCGTAGGAAAAACAACAAGTCCAAGCAAGAGGAGAGAAAAAAGGTTCTTCATAAAAAAAGAAAAAGATGTCCGTTACAATACTCGAAAGAAGGTTACATTTTTATTGAGCAATGAAAAAGATTAATATTTTCTAATTATCGATTTTATAATATTTTGTATTTTTTTACTTTTAAAGGAATAAGAATGACGCTGGCGTATGTTTTTCCTCAAAAGTTGTAACGCATCTAAATCTCTTCCTGCAACTGTTCCTATCCATTGCTGTACCAGTGATGCCATACTATCGGGAACTTCACGAGCCCAGTCCCATAAAATCTGAGTAGCTTCTTTATTTGCTATTGATGAAATAGCTGTTCCTGATGCTATAAAAACATCAGAGGATGTGGATTGGTGTTTTAAATTTTGCTGAAGTATTTTTAAGGAATCTGGATTTCTCACCTCCTTCATATTGTTAAAAGCTGAAATTATTCTGTAATCGTTGTTATATTGTATGGTTTGGTTTTTTTCAGAAATAGTGAGTAGCAAAACTTCAATTCCAGAAGGTGCACCTATTTCCGCTATTCGTTTCGCAATAGCGTTCGTAGTATGATAATCGGCTTTATCCAGTTTTTTCCAAAGAGATTCGAGTATTGGTGATAATTCTGTGTGAAATCTTAATTCAAATTCTCCAAGTCCTGTTGTCCCGTTCCCAATCGCTTCAGCAACTGCATATTGTAAGGTTTCGTTATTTGTTTCTTGTAATATTTGTATTAAAATAGAAAGAGATTTTTTTGTTGAAATCTCCCCTAATACATGAGCTATTTCTGCATGTTGTCGATCAGAAATATCTGCGTTTTGAAGCATGTTTTTCATTTCTGTATAAATTTTTTCATCCTCATCTTCTCGGATTTTTTGAATGAGTATATTTGTAACAAGACTAATATTTTCTTTTTTATTTGATAATTCCTTCCAATACTCCCAAACAGGCACGAGAGGTGACGAGAGTATTTCGTCATAGGACTTTTGTCTTTCTTCTACAGAATCAGCATTTATATCCGAAAAGGCGAATGTTCCATTGGGAAAAAGAATAAGCGACAGAAGAAGAAAAAGAAATTTCTTCATAAAAAAAGAAAAATATGTCCGTTACAATAGTCGAAAGAAGGTTACATTCTTATTGAGCAATGAAAAAGATTGCCATTTTTCAGCTTTTTTCTTTTTAAAAAGGAGTCTTTTCGAGAATTTATTACTCTTTTAAGACTCCTTTTTAAAAACTTGGTTTTTTAAATTATTGCATGCTTTTGAGCATCCACAATATTTTTTGGTATTTTCCTGCTCGCTCTCCAAAAAATGCTTCTATCCCTATGTTTTCTTCTTTTTCTGCTGTACGAGCTGTGGAAATATATATATTAATAAGCGTGTCTATATCACTACTAATAATGGAAAGCATTTCTGAAGCTGAAGGAGTGGTAGGACATTCCGTAATAACTACTCCCTTTAAAATTTCAGAAAGGTTTTGAGGGGCTTCTTTTCCTTGGATACGAATAGTTTCCGCAATATCATCAATATCTTTCCAAAGACTCGTATAGAGTTCTCCAAAAAAAGAATGAAGCTCTTGAAATCTTGGTCCCGTAACATTCCAATGAAAAGAATGTACTTTTGCGTATACAGCAAAAGTATTCCCAAGTGCCTGCTGAACCTGATGAATAGTGTTCATAAAAAAAGAAAAAAGGATAAAAATTGAGATAATTTATTTTTTTAGAGGAAATGAAAAACATTCTGTTTTTCATTTTATTTTGAATAAAAAGTCAAAAAAAGGATACCATAAAACCAAAAGAAACAACAAGTATATACCCATGAAAACTCGGTTTTAAAAGACAGATGCTTCTTTTTCTATTGTCCAAAAAAAGAAATTTTAGACACCAAAAAAAGCACTATGAGAAAGGAAGAAATACAATAATCTTTCTTTCTGAAATAAGGAAATTACCACGAAGGTAATAAAAGTGAAAAAGTGTCAAAAAAAGGGACTTAAAAATCCCGCCCAACAAAAAAAATGAAGATCATCCTCTATCTTATTTCGTTGCTCCTAAAATAAAAATGCAAGTAAGAAAAGCCCTACTTGCATTTTTATTTCATTTTTTAAAAATTCCTATTTCTTTAATTCTGCTAATGCTGATTGTAATGATTCTAATGGATACGCTCCACCAATAAATCGTACTTCTCCTGTTTCTAAATTCTTTAAAATACTCCCTGGTGTCCCTTGAATCCCTAACGAACTCGCCTCTTTCACAGAAGCCTCTACTTTTTCTTTATATTTTCCAGTATCAAAACATTCTTTCACACCTTTTACATTTACTCCTATTTTAGAAAGCACTGTTTGGTAATTTTCTTTTGTCACATTTTCGGTAGTAGCTCCAAAAGCTTCGTCAGTAAATTGCCAAAACCCCTTATTTGCACCAATTTCTGCAACACATTCTGCAATTTCATGTGTTTCACGTGATTGTGGATGAAGTGCATCGAGTGGGAAAGGACGCAAAACTAGTGCCACTTCTCCACCACTTTTACTAATAAACTCCTTTGCAGTTGGATGAAACTTTTTACAAAATGGGCAGTGATAATCAGAATACTCGAAAAGCATAAATTTTGCATCCTCTTTTCCAAAAACATGCTCGTTTGGTCTTAAATTTGGAACATTTTTTACTAATAATTCTTGTTGCTGTTGTTGTTGCTGTTGATCGGCTTGTTGCTTTCCTTCTTGTTTTTTAATATACGCCTCAATTCCTTTTTCTACTTCCACATTAAACTCTTCTTCCGAAATAATCGCATGCAATCTATCTGCGCCGGTTTTTTCTGATTTTTCATCATTTTTATCCT
>CAIRYL010000129.1 GCA_903882825.1 uncultured Candidatus Peregrinibacteria bacterium
AAGCCATTAAAAAAATATTAGAAAATATTCCCCATCTTGGAAATGCTTATTTAGGAGTAAGAAACACGCTTTCAGAAAAAATTTCTTTTCAAAATAATAATTTTTCCATTTTTTCGGAAACGGAACAAAAAACGTTTGAAGATCAACTGCAAACAGCGCTTTTAGGAGGCGAAAAAAAACAAGACTTGGAAAGTATTCTTCTAAATATAACAAATATTATACACCATATTGAAACGATTGCGGAAAAGAGAAGAAAAATATTGCAAGAAGCAGAGCAAGCAGAAGAAAGGATAAAAATGACGTTTAAACGGGGGTATAGAGATTCACTTCCGTATTGGAGAGAATTGCAAAGTACATTTTCCCTTCTTTCAAAAAACGCATCTTGGAATGAAGATTTTGCATTTACTCTTTATGAAAAAAGTGAAGAAATGCAAAAAAATACACGAGTAGCAGAAATATATGGAAAATTAGAACACACAAAAGAAACTCAAGATTGGAGATCCTCTATTCCGGTTTTCCAACAACTGTTACAAGAAGCTTCTGCCACAGATATTCCAGAAGAATATCGAAATGAACTCCAACAAGAACTTAAAGAATCAATAGATATTGCTTTGGAAAACAATGAAGCGAAACAAGAAGTCCAAAATATTCGTCAGGAAGTAGACCACTTGGTACAAAATGCCGACAACTGGGAAGAATCATTAGAAGGACATTCCGAAATTTTAGAGCAATTAAAACTGTTAGGCACGCAAGAAAATCTTTCAGAGAAAAGAAAACAAGAAATAAAAAACCTGCAAGACGAAGTAATGCAAAATATTAATACTTGTACCAAGAAAATTGAAGGAAAAGAAGGAACCGTAAATTTAGAACGCCTCGCAAAGGAAAATTCTGGAGTGGATTATTTACTATTATTGTATGATTTAAAACAACGTGACGCTTCTCGTGAACATGAAGAGAGAAAAGCAAACCCAGATGAACAAACTGTAGATGAAGTAAAAAAAACAGAAGTAGATACGTTAGAAGTACTCGCAGAAGAAACGACCAAGAATCCTGATGTGGAAATTATTAACGGATCACGCGAAAAAGGACTTATTCCTAATGCGCCTGATGAGAAAGGTTTGGACGCCAAGGATATAGAAATAATTGAAGATCCAAAAAAATCATCCCCTGCCATAAAAAATAAAGATGATATGAAAAATGATGAAAAAGAACCTCCTCATGATTCAATTCCTCCCCAAAACGCACAAAAGCAAGAACCAGAAAAGCCCCAGGTACATATTGCAGAGAAATATACAGAAGGTGCCGTTGTATTGGGCGTGAGCAAAGAAGCTTTGCGTGAAGGAAATGAACAAGATGATGCAAAGGAATTAGAAGAAAGTTTAGATCATAAACGAGAAGTGCATGTTGCAGATGGTGAAAGAGTGATGAATACTGATGCCAAAATTGAACAAATAATAGCTGAGCGAATGTGTGATGAAGTGGAAGGCGAAAAAGTAGATCAAGATTCGATTGAACGTGCACTTCATTCAAGAGGAGCGGGGGCACCGCAAAGCGAAACAGTTCTTAAAGAAAGAATACACAACTACGCCAAATCTGGATAATTAAGAGAGTACGGTAATTCCCATTTCGAGGCTTGTTCCGTCTATTTCACATGTTGTGCCGTGCACCAGTGGAATATTTTTTTGAATCCGTTTTTCAGTAAGCGTTTCTTCGTCAATTTGATTCCCAAAAATTTCAAACGCTTTTTGAATATCTTCAAATTCAGTAAAAAACACCAAAGAAATACGATCAGAAATTTTAAACCCAGAATTTTTTCTAAAATCTTGAATATTTCGAATAAGTTCTCGAGAAATTCCTTCAATTCGTAATTCTTCAGTAATTTCTGTTTTTAAAAGCACCACCACTCCTTTTTCTGACATGACTTTTGCACCTTCTTTCCCCACGTATCCCACTTCCATTTCTTCCGGAAATAGTATCCATTTTTCTGCTACCGTTATTTGTCCATTTTTATGAACTACCACATTCCCGAGTTTCGCCTCTTTTATAATTTCTTGCACTTCTTTCCCATATTTTGGTCCCAGTAATCGAGCATTCGGGAAAACTTTAAATTCTGCAATAGATTCCTGGTTTTGAACAAATTCCACTATTTTTACATTTAACTCCTCAGCAATCACACTCTTTTCCAAACTTTCTGGAAGAATATGAGATGGAAGTGCGATTTGTGCGATAGAGAGTGGTTGTCGAACCTTTATTTTTTCCTGAGCCCTCAGGGAAAGTCCTAATGAAACAATACTTCTCGTTATTTCCATTTCTTTTTCTAAATTTGTATTTTGCATTATTTTTTCTACAGAACTCCAATTTTCCAAATGAACAGATTCTTTTTTGGTAAGATTTTGAAACAGAGCATCCGTAATAAATGGACACACCGGAGCTAATAACTTTGTTACTTGCACCAAAACATAATGAAGCACCGTATACGCATCGTTTTTATCAACATCATTTTCACTTTTCCAAAATCTTCTGCGAGATCGACGCACATACCAATTCGTGAGTTCGTCTAAAAATGAAATAATTTCTCGTACTCCTTGTACATCAAACGCATCAAAACGGTCGGTGATATTTTGGGTGACGGTTTGAAGCCGAGAAAGAATCCATTGATCTAATGGATTTTGGAGAGACTCAAAATTTTTCGTCTCTACAGATGGCACCCATCCATCAATATTGGCGTAGGTGACGAAAAAAGAATAAGTATTCCACATGGGTAACAAAACCGTTTTAAGAACTTCTTCCACACCTTTTTCTGAAAATTTTAAATTTTCCGCTTTTACCGCCGGAGAAGAGAGGAGATAAAACCGCATGGCATCGGCACCGTATTTTTCAAAAATTTCCGTTGGATCGGGATAATTTTTTTTCGATTTACTCATTTTTTGTCCATCTTCTGCCAAAATAATTCCATTGGTAATAACATTTTTATAAATATTTTTTCCAAAAAGGGCACACCCCAACACATGAAGCGTATAAAACCATCCACGGGTTTGGTCGAGCCCTTCGGCAATAAAATCTGCTTGAGGAATTGGAAAAGAATAAAAATCTATAATGTTCTTTCCCAGTGCTTGATGCCCATCTTTACGAGAAATATCTCCTTCCCAAAGCCCTTCTATAAAACCATTTCGAGTATAAAAATCAATTGCTGCAGGATTTGCATTTAAAAGGAGTTTTTTATATCCATGAGATACTGCCCATTGCTGAATAGCTTCTAAGGCTTTTGCTCCTATTCCTGTTCGTTGTAGTTCTTTTAAAACAGCAAAAGTACGAATAATAAGAGCATCTCCTTTTTTATCAAGGCGAGTAGTTCCAACAGCTTTTCCATTGAGTAAAAATAACATGGGAGTATTTTTGGGATTTGTATCATCAGGATTGTCTCGTAAATACTCTTTTCCAAGATAATATACATCAAAAATCTCCGTTTTGCGGATATGATGATACTGTTGCCAATCTTCTTCTGAAACAACTGGATGAAGAACTATTTTATTAACAATAAAATCAGCCTCTGGAGGTAATATTTTAGACTTTTCCATTGCAATATTTTGGAGGGAAGAGGGGGACAGTATTTGAATTTTTTCAAAAAATTGAATAATATCAGTGCGTAATTGATGACCTTGACGACTGGAAAGCCTGCCTACTAGCCGACGAAGATCTTCTCGAAGAGATTCGGGGATGCATGAGGGATTCGGCAGTCCCTCCAAGGTCATCTTTTTGTATCGTTTCGAATTATTGAGATACTCATTTTGTTCCTTTCTTTTTCGTATCCTAAAAAAGGACAAAATTTCTGTATATCCGTTGGTATTATCCAAAATAACTACAAAAGACTGTTCATTAGTATTAAGAATCACAACCAGATCGTGCGATTTTGTATCGAGCAAAACAAAAGCAGGATGAGAAAGAAGCACGGGAAGAAAGTAAAAATCACTCTCTTGCATTTCCTCGTGTCCATGCCGCTCTTGCCACCAGTTTCGAATTTTTCCATAAAGCCGATCACTGAGATATACCGTTTCATCCAAGTCTAATTCTTTTGCAATGAGTGAAGGAAGTGTTCCAACCGCTCTTTTTGTATTCGTTTGCCAAAAATTCTCTTCTTTTACGGTCGTTATTATTTCTGTAATATTTTTTATTGGGGCTTCCAGAGGACTTAAATTAGTTTTTTGAAAATGAATTCCTCTGCTCGCATACGGCATTGCACCGCTTTCAAACCAGCAGTCTAAAACCTCAGGAATTCTGTGCATGGTACCGGTTTTTTCTGTTTCTGTCGTAGAGACGCATTGCAATGCGTCTCTACATTTTTCGCATTCCCACACCAAATCATCCACAAAATGCTTATGAATATCCGTCACGCTTTTTCCTGTTTTTGCTTCCAACTCCTCTTTGGTAGAAATTACTTCCGTATTTCCGCATACTTCGCATCGCCAAACAGGAATAGGAGCTCCCCAATATCGATTTCGAGAAATTGCCCAATCCGGTGCACCTTCCAAAATTTTTCCAAATCGTCCGTGTTTTAAATGTTCTGGAATCCACTCGATATTTTCGTTTTCCTGTAACATGGTTTCTTTTATTTTTTGCACATTCACAAACCAAGTTTTTATGCCACGGTACATAAGCGCGCATTCCGTTCGCCAACAATGCGGATACGAATGGCGGATTTGCTCATGTTTAAAAAGAGAGCCTCTTTTTTTTAATTCCTGCAATACCCAAGAATTCGCATTTTTCTCTTTGGATCCTTCTACCGTTTCATCTGTTCTAAAATACAATCCTTCTAGACTTTTTTTATCCTCTTCTGCTTCTTTTGCAATTTCAATACCCGTAAAATCAAAAAAACAAATTTCATTAAAAGGATATACCAGAGAAATCCCTTCTCTCGTTAAAATTCTCGCATCATCTTCTCCTGTAGGCGCTAAATGAACAATTCCTGTTCCATCAGAATCACTTACAAAGCTGTCTCCGAGAATGCGAAAAGCACCTTCTTCTTTTTTCTCTTCAAAAAATGGGAAAAGTGGTTCGTACTGAGTACCAATAAGATCGGAACCTTTTAATGTCTCAACAACTCTTAAGCTTTGTATTTTTTCAAAAAGAATTTCATAAAGATTTTTAGCACAGATGTAATATTCACTTCTTTCTTTATCTGAAGATAGAACTTTACTCGAATTATTTTCCATATAGGAAAGAGGAATTCCATAATGAAAATTCCCATACTCATCTTTATAAATATCAACCTGTACCTTCACATACTCCATCTCTGGATTTACGCAGAGTGCCAAGTTAGAAGGAAGTGTCCATGGCGTGGTTGTCCATGCAAGGAAATAGGTATTTTCCATTTCTTTCACTCTAAACTTCACCGTCACCGCCGGATCATTAATGTCTTTGTAATTCAAATTCGCTTCAAAATTACTTAACGGGCTTCCCAATTTTGGAGAATACGCGATTACTTTTTCTCCCTCGTAAATAAGCCCTTTTTCCCAAAGCGCTTTAAAAACGCTCCAAACGCTTTCCATGTATGGTAAATCCATGGTTTTGTATGAGTTTTTAAAATCCACAAACCGCCCCATACGGGCGACGGTTGTTTCCCATTCATCCGCACACCGCATTACAATGCCTCGGCACATTTCGTTAAATTTCCCCACGCCCATTGCTTCAATTCCGGGCTTTCCCCCAATGTTTTGCTCTTTTTCCACCTGAAACTCTACCGGCACACCATGACAATCCCAGCCAAACCGCCGTTCTACCCGTTTCCCTTTCATGGTTTGATACCGTGGGATGGCGTCTTTTAATGCTCCTGCCAAAATATGTCCATAATGGGGAGTTCCCGTGGCAAATGGAGGACCATCAAAAAATACAAACTCGTTTTTTGGGTCTCGGTTTTCTACCGATTTTTGAAAAATATCATGCTGTTTCCAGTACTCCAGCATGCTTTTTTCAAGGGATGGAAACGATTGTTTCGGATCCACGGGATTAAAAAATGAAGTCATGTGACGGGGAAAAAAGAAAAGGGAAAATGATGGGGAAGAATACTCTGCAATCGTTTACGTTTGATATCCCAATGGGGAGAGACAGAATATTTTTTAAAATTATTTTTTGAGAATATTGGATGCAGTATCTTTTAAAACATCCCACGGAAGAGCACTGAAATCTTTTTTATCGAACGGTTCTTGAAAAATAACATTGGCAAAATTAGGAACAAAATACTGTTTTTCATCCGGAGAATTGATGCGAAGCGCTTGATACCCAGAAATGAGAGCAACTTTTGTTTGATTTTCTATGCGGAGCTTTTTGGCACGAGAATATTGAGAAACAGAAAAATAGAGGAGAGAGAAAAGAATGATGAGAAGAGGAAGAAAAAAGTATGTATCACTCGCTTGCGTGATATTGGGAAGATGTTCGAATAAACCAAAACTATTTTTAAAAAATAAATAAATGATTCCACCAACAATAGATAAAATACCTATAGAAAAGATAATAAAGAATATTCCTAATCCGCTTAAGATATCTACAATAATGTCGAAGACGAAAAATACTTTTCTTAAAGCAGATTTATCTTTTACATCACACCAAACTTCCTTCGGTTTTTCCTCTAATGATTTATTCATGAAATAAAAAATAAACGATAACAAGGAAATACCAATCATTATTAAGAGAAACGAAATGATATACTTTTCTAATAAAGCATTTTCTATTTTAAGATATATTCCAACAAGAGTTGTTGGAATAAGAAGGAGGAATAAAAATGAAATGAATGAGACAGAAAGCCATAATTTTTCTTCTCTAGCAAAACTTTCTTCTAATCCTATAAAGCTTTTTTGCAGTTTTTTGGTTTGTTTTTCCGAAGTTTCTTCAAGAATTGCTTTTTGTTCTTTGTTTTCCTCTAAAAGTTCTGCTTCTTTTTCTGTAAAAATTATTTCTTTTTTTTGTTCTTCTGTTAAAAATGGGATATTTTTTGCACCGACCATTTTTATATTTCTAAATTTTGCAGAATTAAAATTCACTGCTTCCAAATTTGCATCCGTAAAATCAATATTCTCAAATATACTTCCACTAAAATTAACGCCTTCTAAATTAGAGTCTTTGAATTGAATGTTTATAAAAATATTATCCGTTAAATAAGAGCCAGAAATAAATTTTACATTTTGAAAATCCAAATCTTTAAATAAAACTCCACTATCAGAACCTGGAAATTCATATTCTTTTTGAACACCGTCTTTTACTTTTTTATTTTTTTGGATATTTTCTTCTGTTATAATTCTATATTCTCGCTTATCTATAACAATCTTCTCCCCATTTTTGTATTCCCGCTCCGTGGCATCACCATCCCCTTTTGCCATTACAAAATCTTTAACTTCTGCCGTTATGTTTTGGGTTTTATCGCTCATGGAAAATGAAAAATATATAAAAAGAATCTCTCTTATTTTTTGTAAGCCCTTTTTATCCACCACTCTTTTACAAATTTTAAAGAAAGCGTGGAGAGAAAAAATCCTACAGCGGGAATAATAGCATTTTGAAACGGATTTTTCGCACCAAGGGAAAACAGAAGAAGGGTAAGAACGATATAAGTAAGAAACGTGAGTAAAAATTTTCGCGTAAAACTTATTTCCCACGCTTTATCGGCTTCTACTTTTGCATTTCGCTCTTGAATACAAAGAATTTCGTGTTCACAGTTCATTTAGAAGGGGAAAAAGAATAAAAAAATTTCCTTGCCTCTGTCTGTATCCACGCTATAAAAATGGCAGGAATAAAAGAAAAAAACCATCCTCCCCAAATACCAAACACAGGGATAGTAAAGAAAAAACTCATGGCAAAACCCACTACGGGAAGCACTCCAAAGGGAAGATGCTTCAGAAATGTTGCCACCTGATGGGCGCTATTGTGTCGCTGTAAAATAAGAACAGTAGCAAGGGAAATACACGGGAACGCTACTAATGTTCCAGCGTATTCGCCACTTACAAATTTTGTGGCTTCGGTAACGGCAATAATTAAGGCAGCAGAAACCCCAATACGAAATATAATTTCTTCGGGGATAAGTTTTTTCTTCGTCATTATTTCATCTTCCGGCTGCATTTTTGCGAACAAAAAATATGCTCCAATAATAGAGAATATCGCAAATATTACTGCTTCCCAAAACGAGATTACTAAATATTGAAGCCCATAATTGGCAATCAGCGTAAGCAATATCGCAACAATAGGAGTAGTAATTTTTGGGAATGGGAAATGCCGAAGCCCCACAATATACGCCCACTCAAAAATAAAAAAGGAAAAAA
>CAIRYL010000130.1 GCA_903882825.1 uncultured Candidatus Peregrinibacteria bacterium
AAGACTTACTGCAGAAAGCAGACTGGAAGGCAGAGAAGCACGTGCCGGTCATAGAATGCGCTGACAAGGCCAAAAAAGGAGAATTTTTAGAAATTAATGCTTTTGATCAACCAGGAGTAGAACGCACAAAAATTCTTACTCAACAATTTTTAATGGCAAGAAATACTTGATTGAAACATTGTAAAACCATACAGTACTCACATATTTTACTTTTTTTTATGATTCTTTCTGATCGAGATATTTTGGGAAAAATAAATGCTGGTGAAATTGTCATTACCTCTCCTTATGAAAACTGGAAAGATCAAATCCATGCATCATCTTTGGACATGAGGCTTGGATATTTTTTTAAAACCTATGAAACCAATAATTTACAAATATTAGATCCTCGCCACATGGCAGGAACAGAAATTACCAAACTGTACACGCGTGAAAATGATGAACCGTTTATCGTTCATCCGGGTGATTTTGTGTTAGGAGTGACGCTTGAAAAAATAAAACTTCCAGATGATCTGGTGGCAAGAGTAGAAGGTCGTTCATCGCTTGGACGGCTGGGAATTGTTATTCATTCTACTGCAGGATTTATTGATGCCGGATTTGAAGGAACCATTACTTTAGAAATTTCAAATATGAATCGTGTTCCCGTGGCTTTGTACCCTGGAATGCGAGTATGCCAACTGGCATTTGAAAATATGACCTCTCCTGCCCTGGTTCCATACGGGAAAAAAGCATGTTCAAAATATCAAAATCAAGAACTTCCACAAGAAAGTAGAGTAGGAGATGATCCTGAATTTTTTCAGAAATTATAAACTACGAAATATTATCCTCTCTCCTTTTCAGTGGGCTTTTTAAAAAATGTAATACCGATTTTGTACTTTCTTTCAACTCATCAATAATGAGAACATTTCCCATTGCTTCTAACATTTCTCTTTGGTGAGATTTTAATGCTCTCACAATTACAGGAATATGAGGCGCAGTAGAACGAATAGTATGCAAAATTCTCATCATTTTCTCTTCATTCGGGATAGCAATAACCACTACGCGGGCATCATCGAGCCCAATTTTTTTTAAAACATTTTTTTGTGCAGAGTTGCCAAAAACCACCCGATGATGGTTTTGCTCCGCCAAATGTACCAGTGTATAATCTCGTTCAATTCCAATATAAAAAATCTTTTCATGTTCCATTTCTCGAATGACGCTTTGCCCCAATGCTCCATACCCACACACAATAACATGATTTTTTTTCTCAATACCTTTCAGTGCAATATCCATATTTTCTTCATGAAGAGGAAAGAAAAAACTGGATATCCATTGTAAATTTTGGAAAATAATGGGAGTGAGAAGCATTGAAAGGATAATAACGCTTAAAAGAATAGAGCCCATTTCCTCACTCACAAAAACATTATTTTTTTGAGCCAATTCAAATACCACAAAAGAAAATTCCCCCACCTGTGACAAAATAATAGCAGTTTTTATGGCAGTTTGGCGACGATACTCAAAACTCATAATAGAAAAAATAATGAGTGTTTTGAGAAAAATAACGCCAAAAAGAAGAAGAAGAATGGTTCCAATATTGTGTATCAGTGAAAAAATATGCAATTGCATCCCCACTGTTAAAAAGAAAATCCCCAGTAATAAATCACGGAAAGGGATAAGATCCGCTTCAATTTGGTATTTATATGATGTTTTTGAGAGAATAAGTCCCATGACAAAGGCTCCCAAAGAATATGAAAAGCCAAATAAATGAGCGAGTTCCGTGGAGCCAAGCACTAAAAATAAAATCGCCGCCACAAAAATTTCATCAGATCTGCTTTCATTTACAAAGCGAAGAAGAGGATTTACCAGGTATTTGCCTCCTAAAAAAAATAAAACAGAAAGCACTAATAAATTTAAAATCGTGCTCCAAATAATATCTGCGCCCATTATTCCCGGTTGTGCTAACAATGGGATAATAACCAGGATAGGAATAACGGCAATATCTTGAAAAAGAAGTATTCCTAATGCATTTTTCCCATACATTTTTTGGAGTGTTTTACTTTCATTTAAAAGTTTTAAAACAATGGCCGTAGAAGAAAAAGAAAGACCAGACGCAATTACCAAAGATGAAATGGGCTCAATGCCGAATATCCAATATGAAATTCCAAAAAAGAGGAGTCCTGTAAAAATCACTTGTGCGCCACCATACAAAATAACCTCTTTTCTCATGGCATGAAGCCGATCACCAGAAAACTCTAATCCAATCGTAAACATCAGAAGTGCAATTCCTAATTCTGCAAATGTATGCAAAGACGGACTTTGTGTTTCTCCATATTGAAATTGGAAAAGCACGGAAATAACAATCCCTGTAAAGATATAGCCTAAAATCACTTCAATATTGAGTTTTTTCAAAATAATATTCAGCAAAAGGGAAATTCCTAAAGCCGATAAAAATATAAATGTCATGTCCATGAATTTTTATAAAAAAAATCAAAAAAAGCATACGGTAAAAAAATAAAAAATAAAAATAACTCGCTCAAAGTATC
>CAIRYL010000131.1 GCA_903882825.1 uncultured Candidatus Peregrinibacteria bacterium
ACACTTAAAAGCAAAACTTGCCGTCCATCGTGGTGCTTCCAAATCTACTCAAATCAAGCTCATTTCTTCCCTCGTTTTTTCCTAATTTAGCAACTTAAAAAGTTACACCTGCCGTATTTTTTTATACTTCTAATCGTACAAACTTCAAGAGAGTAGCGCCTGATTCTTGTAAAAGATTTTTAATCTTTTTTTCTGGGTTTTTTACAAAATCTTGCTCTAAAAAAGCCCCTTCTTGACGAAATTTTGCCTCTTTTCCTTTTAAAATATTCTCCATAATATTTTCTGGTTTTCCTTCTTGTTTGAGTTGGTCTTTCCAAATTTCTTTTTCTTTTGCCACTAACTCGTCAGATACTTCATCTGGAGAAATAACAACCGGATTGAGTGCTGTGGCATGCATTCCTAAATCTCCTACAAGGTTCATATTTCCTCCAGCAAGAGCGACAATGGTGGCTACTTTTTTATTGGAATGCACATATCCTCCCACCGTTTCTCCTTCTAAAATTTCTACTTGCGCGAGGACCAAGTTTTCACCCAGTTGTGTCATTTTTTCTGCTTTTATAGATTCAAAATACGAAATTACTGCTTCTTTTCCTTGTGTATCTGCTATTTTTCCGAGTTCTTCTGCAAATGCTATAAATTTTTCATTTCGTGCCACAAAATCAGTTTCACATAAGAGTTTTATAGCCGTTTTTCCCACAATCACAATCGTTCCTTCCGACGTTTCTCTTTCGGATTTTGCGGCTGCTTTTGCGATTCCTTTTTTTCGTAAAATTTCTATTGCCTGAGCTTCGTCTCCATTGGCTTCTACCAATGCTTTTTTACATTCCATCATGGAAATTCCTAGTTTATTTCGGAGCGACATAACCGCAGATGCAGAAATTTCAGACATAGCAAAAAATAAAAATACTCACACATCCTACGAATATTTCCGTGATTTGTAAAGAAAAGATGCCGATTTACTCTAATTCTTTCTTTCTTCCCGAAAGTATTCTGGCGAGAGATGAAATAAATGGAATTTCCAAATAATTCCCATTCCATGCGGTCCACATTGCAAAAAATACCAGTACAAAAAATAGAAGATACAAAACCCAAAACAAAAAAGAAAAAAGAGAAAGTACCGCGAGTAAAAAATAAACAGGTAAAGACACCAGGAAAATAGCGAGCAGTGAAAATCCTTGCCATCCGTGATACTGAATAAATCGCGAATCTTTTCGTGAAAAAAGCGTAAAAAAACAAAGAAATGGAATGTACGAAATGGCTCCAAACATACGTTCGTCATCTTCAATAGTATTTTCTTCTGGAAGACTTTCATCTATTTTCCGTGGAGTAACCGTAGAAACGCCCACCATGTTAATAGATTTTGAGACGGGTTTTTGAGGTGGAGATGATTCATTTTTTGAAGATTCCAGTGTTTCTGATTTTTGTGTATCAGGAGATTCTGACGGTTTTTCTAAAGACTGCGCGTGTTTTTTGCCTCTCATCAGTACTTCTGGCTTTTTCCCGGTTATTATAAAACTTACCGCTCCTTTTAATTTTTCCGAAAAGGTTGGAGGGGGAAGATCTTCCTCTTTTTTTTCTGGAGATATTTCTGTTTGTGGTACTTCTGGAATGGGATTGAGTGCTTCAGATTCTAACTTTTGTAGTAAATCTTTTGCGACGTGTTCTGGGAAAATTTTTAAAATTTGCACACATCCCGATTGTGCTTCATTTTTTTTCCCGGCAGTTGCCCAATTTTGTACTTTTTCCCATGCCTGTTCTATCGTCATTCCATTTTGTTCTTGAAACTCCTCTTCTTTGGTCATATAAAAAACAAAAAATTGTCTCTAGTCTGCCACACTTAAAAAAAAAATTCAATTCCTTCCCCCACGCTCTTTTCATACCCTTTCAAAAAAGAGTATTATGGAGACATGTCATCTTCACGCGTAGATTTTTCTCGGCTTTCTCGATCTGATTTGGATACCGCCAATAGTTCTGAATATGTGAAAAACTTTTCAAAAGGTCTTTCTGAAGCGTTAGTACGAAGAATTTCTGCAGATAAACAGGAACCAGAATGGCTTTTAAATCATCGTTTAGAATCTCTAAAAAATTTTTTGGAAATGAAAAATCCATCTTGGGGACCCTCATTAGACCAACTTCATTTTGATGAAATTTGTTTTTATGCTATCGCCTCCGATAAAAAAAATTCTAAAACGTGGGAAGAGGTGGATCCGGAAATAAAAAAAACTTTTGAAAAATTAAAAATTCCAGAAGCGGAAAGAAGTGTTTTAGCAGGTGTTGGTGCCCAGTATGAAAGTGAAAATATATACCATTCTTTAAAAGATGAATGGGAAAAACAAGGAGTGGTGTTTTTAGATTTTGATGAAGCCGTGAAAACACACCCAGAGCTCGTAAAAAAATATTTTATGAAATGTGTTTCTTCCAAAGATCATAAATATTCTGCCCTACACGGTGCGGTATTTTCAGGAGGAACATTTTTATATGTTCCAAAAAATGTACATATTTCAGACCCATTACAGGCATATTTTCGAATGAATGCCATGGGCATGGGACAGTTTGAACATACGCTTATTATTATTGAAGATGGAGCCAAAGCACAGTATATAGAAGGGTGTAGTGCCCCAAAATATGGAGAAAATGCACTTCATGCTGGATGTGTAGAAGTTTTTGTGGGAAAGAATTCTGAATTTCGATATTCTTCAGTAGAAAACTGGTCACAGGATACGTATAACCTCAATACAAAACGTGCCATTGTTTCTGAAGATGGGAAAATGGAATGGATTGGAGGAAATATGGGATCTGCGCTTACCATGCTGTATCCTGCTACTATTTTAGCGGGAAATAGATCACAAGCCGAGCATTTAGGAATTGCCGTCGCATCTCATCACCAAAATCAAGATACCGGAGCAAAAATTACTATTCTTGGAAAAGATTGTAGAGCCAGTGTCATTGCCAAAAGTATTTCAAAAGATTCAGGAATTTCTACCTACCGTGGGATAATAGATATTAAAAAAACAGCAGACCGTGCGGTGGTAAATGTTCAGTGCGATGCACTTTTATTTGACCATTCGGTGAGTGATACTATTCCCTTTATAAAAGTTTCTAACGAAACTGCGAGTGTAACCCATGAAGCAAGTGCTGGACGCATTTCTGAAGAAATTCTCTTCTTTTTACAGTCTCGTGGACTGTCAGAAGAATCTGCGAAAGGCGTGGTGGTAAACGGTTTTTTAGAAGATATTGTGAAAACCCTTCCTTTGGAATATGCAGTAGAAATGAATCGTTTAATTGAATTAGAAATGGAAGGAAGTATTGGGTAACATTTTTTAGAGTAATAAATAATTTGGTGCAAAAATCATCAAAAGCCCTAAAATAAGCATTAAAATTCCACCAATTATATTTGAATATTTTGAATATTTGTGAGTAATTCCGATTTTTTCAATAGAATACAATGCAATTCCAAAAACAATGAGATCATCAATCATATAGGCGCCCAGGTATAATAAAAGCATTATTACTTTTTCAGAGAATCCAATATCTGCGGATTGAAGAATATTGGTAAATAATTGTGGATATCCAGCACTGCAGGCAAATTCAATAATATTTACAGAAAAAGCGAGTCCTAAAATGGCAAAAAATGTAGCGATAGAAATAGGGCTTTTGGCTATATCGGCAATACGACTCGATATTTTCTTGCGCTGTTCTAAATTGGTAACATTACAAGTTCCATCTGTAAAAAATCCTTCATATAAAAAGAAAATAGCTCCCCCAATGGCAATAATTCCTACAATTGGCTTAATAATGGCATCGTATCCTACAAAATCAAAAAATTTCCACCATGCCACTAAAATAAATCCATACATAATTGCTTCTGCTAATAAAAATGTTCCAGCAGTAAATGCCATTTTTACACGGTCACCAATTTGTACCAGGCTAATAAGAAACACCACCAAAACCCACATGGCGCACGGATTAAAACCATCCAAAAACCCAAGAGTCAGAGAAATAGTGGTTCGTGAAGCTTCTCGTAAATCTACCGTTCCTACAAAAGGAATTTCAATATACTGCAGAAGAGTATTTTGTGGGATTTTACATTCGGTATCATTTTCTCCACAAGTTTGCGCAGTTCCCGCTATTTTTATAAAACTTGGATTTTGAAGAGCCTCTTCTGCCGTATATTTTGTTTTTGCATTTTTATATGATTCTTGTATGGCTTCTCCGGTATGAAAATCGGTATATCCTGTAAAAATTTGGTCTCCTGCAAGGGTTACCGGTGTATTTTTTGGAAGAGAAAAGGCCGTAGTAAATGCATCAAAAAGTGCTTTATTTGCATCATTCTCATAAATATTAATAAGCCGTACCTGAACTTTTTGTTCGGTAAAATATGCTTCTTCGTTTGCACAGTGGGTACAATCTTCTCGTATAAAAATTTGGATGGGTATATTTTCGGCAAAAGTGGGCTGAAGAGTTGATCCAAAATTTATAATTCCCAAAATAAAAAATACCGTGGATATAAAAAGTTTCATATATTTAAAAAAAGCTTTTGTATAATACCCAAAAAAAAAGAAAAGAAAAACATTGCGTTTCTGATGGCATTTTTTTAGAATCCATCGGCGCTGTATAAAAATAATCATTGGCCGGGTAGCTCAGTGGTAGAGCAGTAGACTGAAAATCTACGTGTCGGCAGTTCAATTCTGCCCCCGGCCACCATTTTAAGACTTTTTTTAAAGAAGT
>CAIRYL010000132.1 GCA_903882825.1 uncultured Candidatus Peregrinibacteria bacterium
GTATGGGAGATCAATACCAGGGAGAATTTCGAAATATTTTTTCAAATCTTTCTGAAAAATATAAAACTCCTTTCGTAAAATTTCCGTTAGAGGGCGTTATTTTAAACGAAAAATTCGTACTAGAAGATGGGATTCATCCCAATGAAAAAGGGTATGCGATAATGGTAGAACGAATTTTACCAGCAATAGAAGCGTTTTTAAAAAAACCGTAAAAGAGGCAGAGAAGGTATTTTTATCTTTATCGATCGAGTTCTAATACATCATCAATACGTATTTGCCATACAAATTCATCAACGTGAGATACGAGCACCATAGCGCCTTCGTATAGATCAAGCGCTTCGGCAATAACCGGAAGATGCCGAAAATTAATATGATTGGTTGGCTCATCTAAAATAAGAAGTCCTGGTTGTAAAAATACCAGTCTGGCGAATGAAACAAGCCCTTTTTGTCCTTCAGAAAGATAACGAATTTTCATTTTCATAATTTCTCCAGTAATAAGAAATCCCGCTGCTGTCGATCGTAAAAACTGTTCTTCCACTCGTCGACCAGATTCCAGAATTGCTTTTGAAAGGCAATCATAAACGGTTTCGTCAAAATTTAATGTTGAAAAATCTTGACGGTAATATCCCACACGCACTCCATCTCCAATAAAAGATCCAGAATGTTTCCCAGAAGCTAACGATTCGAGTAACGTACTTTTTCCAATTCCATTTGGTCCAGAAAGAAGGAGATGCTGTTTTTTCCCCAGAAGAATATCCGTTGTTTTCTCTACGACGGTATGATTTTGAATGACACTAAATTTTTGAAGAGAAAGAATGGTTCCTCCTATCCCTTCTTGTGCGGGGATTTCAAATGGGCGAATTGCTTTATCTTCTCGCCGAGTGCTCACCATTGCACTTTCGAGTTCCTCTGCTTTTTCTCTCATTTTTTTCGCAACTAATCGCAATTTTCCCCCTTTATGAGCAAAGACATTTGCTTGCTCTTTATTTGCTTGTGCTTGTTTTTCCATTTGTGCATTTTTCATATTTTCACGCTCTATTTGAGCTTTTATGCGCTCTACTACGTCATAGTAATCCCCTACAAATTGTTCTACTGTTTTCGTAAATACATCTAAATATAATACTCCATCGGTAAAAGCATTTAAAAAATCAGCATCATGAGAAATAACAATACATGTTTTTTGATATGTTCGAAGAAAATCCGTAAGATGGTCAATTCCTTCGCGATCAAGATTATTGGTGGGCTCATCGAGGAGAAGAATATCAGGTTTTTGAATAAGTGCGGCTGCTAAAAGAAGCCGTGCTTGTTGCCCTCCAGAAAATTCGCTTATAATTTTTTCAAGAGGAGCTTTTAAATTCACCACTCCCAAAACTTCCGCAATACGGGTATCAATATTAAAAATACTTTTATCATGAAAATATTTCTGAAAAAATTGTTGCACCGTACATGCTTTATCCTCTGGTGGCATTACTTGATGTGAAACGGCAACACGAAGATTTCTGTCGATACTAATTTTCCCATTTTTTGGCTGTAATTCATCCATCATGAGCTTAAAAATAGTACTTTTCCCAGCACCATTTTGCCCCATAATGGTCATTTTCATTCCCTCTCGCACTGAAAAACTCGCAGAAGATAAAAGAGTTTTATTTCCAAATTCAAAATAAACTTTATCAAATCGAATCACTGTTTCAGAAGACGCCATACAGAAAAAAAATATCACAAAAGAGTATAAAGGAAAAAAATGAGAATACAAAGGAGAGATGCAAAAAAATCAGAACTTGACTTTTACGCCACTATACTGCCAAAATGAATGTTGCCACTCGAAGACCGTAGGCAACATAAGCCCTACCGAGAGATTGTGCTCTTTTTTTACCCCTTTATGGGGAAATAGCATAACTTTTGAAAAATGTTCTTCCGACGTGGTAAGAGCATTTTTTTGATTATCATGACATACGTGTCCAAAAGGGGGGTGGGAATATGGCAGTAACAAAGCAAAAAAAAGAAGAAGTATTAACTTCTCTTATTGAAAGCTTCGGGCGTTCTCGATCCGTAGTGTTTGTTCGAAACAAAGGATTAAGCGTAAAAGACGATCGTTCTCTTCGAAATATCCTTCGTTTACAATCTATCAGCTTTAAAGTGGCGAAAAAAACACTTTTTCAAAAAGCCGCTGATGAAAACAATGTTGAAAATTTTGAAAAAGATCTTTTAGAAGGAGCCGTTGGAGCCGCTTTTTGTGAAACCGACGAAGTTTTAGCAGCGAAACTTATTGCAGAATTTGCAAAAAAGAATGAAAAACTAGAACTCGTAGGAGGTGTGGTAGATGGAAAATTTTTGAATCAATCAGCAGTGATTGAACTTTCAAATCTTCCTTCTAAAAAAGAACTCTACGCAAAGTTTATGGGATCACTTCAATCTCCACTTTCAGGATTTGTGGGAATTTCTTCCAACCTTATCAGTGGATTTGTACGAGCACTCGATCAAATTCGAGAGCAAAAAGAAGTGGCATAATATGTCATTTCTCCTCTTTTTTTTAGAAATAAAAGGGAGAGGAAATTTATTTTTTCTTGTTATTTTATTTTTTTTATTATGTCTGAAGAAGCAAAAAAAGATCTTCCAGCACTCTCTAAAAATGGAGAAAAGATCCTGGAACTTGTAGAAAATCTTACCGTATTGGAACTTTCTGCAGTGGTAAAACACATGGAAGAAAAGTTTGGAGTTTCTGCGGCTGCACCAGTAGCTATGGCATCAGCAGGACCAGTAGCAGCGGTAGAAGTAGAAGAGAAAACATCATTCGATGTTATTTTGTTAAATGCTGGAGCATCAAAAATTAACGTTATTAAAGTCGTTCGAGAACTCACCAGTTTAGGTCTCAAAGAAGCAAAAGATCTCGTTGATGGAGCACCAAAAGCAGTAAAAGAAGGAGTATCAAAAGCAGAAGCAGAAGATACTGAGAAAAAATTAGTAGAAGCAGGAGCACAAGTAGAAATTAAATAAAGAAATTTTTCTTGCTTTTAAAAAATCCCCTGAAGCATTTTGCAACAGGGGATTTTTTACAATAACTAGCATTTTTATGCTTTTTCTAACATTTTTGATATTTCTGAAAGAATAAGATCAAGAGGAATAAATTTTATAAAAAAGGCTTTCATTCGATTCATAAAACCATGAATAGCAAGCTTTTTCCCAGACATCATCGCCGAAAATCCAAACTCAGCAACTTCTAATGCAGAAGGCAAATTTTTATCGGAAAACATTTTTAATTTTTGAATACTGGCAGTATGAGCAAAATTGGAGTGAGTAGGACCTGGGCACAACGTCGTAAGGGTAACATTCGTCTTTTCTAATTCTTTCGCTACTGCCAATGAAAAATGAAGGACATACGCCTTGCTTGCAAAATACACCGCCATAAGAGGTCCAGGTTGAAACGCTGCAGTGGAAGCAACATTCAAAATTCTCCCAAAATCTTTTTGAACCATTTTTTCTAAAAATAATCGAGTCAGTTTTGTAAGGGTAACCACGTTCAATTCTAAAAGAGTCGCTATTTTTTGTTCATCCATATATTGAAATTCGCCGTAATCTCCTATTCCCGCATTGTTTACCAAATAATCTATTTGTATCCCCTTTTCAACGGCAAAATGAAAAACTTTATTTGCAGAATCTCCTTCAGAAAGATCAATCGCAAAGGTCTGAATAGGAACATCTGAAATTTTGGCAATAGATTTTGAGACACTTTCTAATTTCTGAATATCTCGAGAAACGAGAAAAAGAGAAATCCCATTTTTGGCAAAAATTTGAGCAAAGGCTTCTCCAATACCACTGGTAGCACCGGTAATCAGAACAGTTTTCATAAAAAAATTAAAAAGATAAAAAAGAAGTACGTATTCGAGAGAGTACCTCTGATACCAAAGAAAGTTCTTCGCTGGTTACAATAGAAGATACGTCTTTTTGAAACTCCCTATCGAGCATTTCTTGTGCTTCTTTTACTAATAATTCTCCTTTTTCCGAGAGAGAAATAAGAGTCACCCGCCGATCTTGAGGATGAGGAGCAGTAGAAATCCATAAATTTTTGAGTATTTTTGGAATTTGTTTTGTTAACGCGGGAGGTGTAAAACCCAACATATTTGCAATACGTACTTGGGAAACATTCGGGCCTAAAGCACAAATAACCGAAAGGAGGAGAAAAGTAGAATATCGAATATTAAAAAATTTTTTTAATAAAACATCAGCTTTTTTATCCATTAGAAAAGTAAGCGCATGGAGTTCATAGGTAAAAGACTTTTTCAAAAAATCCATAAAGTATAAAAAACTAAGAAAAGTGTCGCTGAAAAATACAGTACTTCACCAAAAAGTGAGCAAGAAAATTTTTCCTTATTTTATCATGAGAATATCTTTTGCACAAAACCAACCACTTAAAATTGCTCCTGTGAAGCCACCCCCTGGATTAGTCCATGCTGATGCAAAATAGAGATTTTTAATGGGAGATTTATTTGGGATTCTAAACATCCCACTTTGTTTTGGAATCTGTGCAAAACCATAGGGAGTTCCATTTGGATTGAGGGTATATCTCTGTATTGTTTTAGGAGTTCCCACTTCATAATATTCTATTTCGTTCATAATTCCAGGAATAAGCTTTTCAAGTCTTTTGAAAAATATTTGAGCCACTTCCTCTTTTTTCTTTTTATACTGTTCTTTTGAAAGTTTTTCCCAATCAGACAAATAATCAGCTGAACAAATAACACCAAAACTTTTTCCTTTCGGGGCTAGTCCAGAATCAATTTGTGAATAATCAACAAAAACGAAATTTCTTTTTTCAAATGATCCCTTGTGATTTTTAAACAGATCTTTTTGGGTCTTTACAGATTCATCACACACAAACGTGGAATAGTGCTTATTCCCAAGCTGTTTTATTTCTTTTTTAAATCCTATATAAACAGAAATGAGGGAACAAGCCTTTTCAAGATGTTGTATTTTTTGTTGAAGAGGTTTTTGATTTTCTTTTGGTAAAAGGGAAACAACATTTGGAAGAGCGGTATTGGCAATAATATTTTCTGCAAAGACCTGAACAGGTTCTTTACTTTTCCCAAAAGTTTTTTGGTACTCTACACCTACAGCTCTTCCTTCTTTCATAAGAATTTTTTCTACTGTATTTCCCAGTACAACTTCTCCCTGATTATCTGTAATGATTTTTGCTAAATAGTCAGAAAGTTTTTGGGAACCTCCTTTTATAAAATGCCCTCCGCCATTAAAATAACTTCCTTGAGCAGCACTAAAATAAATAAGAGACATAGAATAAGGATCATCATGGTAATATTGTAGATTTGCTTGTAAAACAAGTTTTAAGTCTTCATCTCCAATAATATCATCCAAAAATTTTCCAAGTGTTTTAAAAGTATTCATCACCAGATTTGGGGAAAGAATCGGAAATACAGGCAAAAGTAATAAAAGTTTCCATTTTTCTGTTGGAAGTTGGTTAATCTCTTTTTGAATTCCAGATATTTTTTGAAAAAACTTTTGAATGCCTTTTTCTTCCTTTGGAAATTTTTCGATAAGCACACGAATCGCCTCTTCTTTATTATCTGGAATGACTATGTCCCTCCTTTCATTTGTAAACCGATAAAAATCTGGAATTTTCAGAAATTCAATATTTTGAAAAACTTCTAAATCATTAAAAATTTCTGTTTTTGGATCGTTTTTATCAAGTCCGTCCATTTCATGGAGTCCAACTTCCATGATAAAATCTTTTCTTTTGAAAGTCGTTGCACATCCACCTGGAATACTGTGTTGTTCAATAAGACACACTTTTTTCCCTTCTTTTGCAAGCTTTGCACCCGCAGTAAGACCTCCAAGTCCTCCGCCGATAATGATTACATCAAAATTATTCATGTTTTTATCCATTTAAAATATAAAAAATAAGAAAAGAGGAATATACATCTTATTCTATAAAAAAAGTGGGGGCATTCTCAAATTTTCCTTTTATAAAAATATCAGCAACTTCTTTGTTCATCATATATGGAATTTGTTCGTTTCCTTTCTGTTTAAAAAGTTCTACCGTTTCTAAGAGTTTTCCATTTTCATATTGATACTCTTGCGTAATTCGAAATTGATTATAAGGGATAAACAAGCCTGCAACTCCCTTTGCATCTAGAAACTCAAAATGCAGTACTTGATTTTGAAATTCTTTATCACTTTTCCCTTTGCCATCACCTAATGAAGTAGATATATTACAGAGAATTTCTGATTCTTTTTTTTCGTATTGAAGATGAAAATACATTGTTTGATCTCTTTCTCCTGCTTTCCCGTCATAATTGGGATGTATCCGATGAAGCGTTTTTATAGATTTCCATGTATTTCCTTGACGTAATTGACGTACAGAAAAGATATAATCATAACTTTCATCTCTTTCATATTTCCCATTTAAAAATCGATATGCACGAGAAACACCATCCCACAGGAATAAAACTCCCTGTTCTTCGTTTTCTATTTTACCAAGTGGAACAATAGGGTTTTTCATAAAAAAAATGAAAAAGGATAAAAAAACGAGTTTTATATTTCTTATTAAAATTTTAATAATAAATAAGTAAATAATAAAC
>CAIRYL010000133.1 GCA_903882825.1 uncultured Candidatus Peregrinibacteria bacterium
AATCATGTAAATAAGAATAAAACTCACAAAAGAGACAAAAAATATACTTTCTAAAAATGGATCCATTTTTATAAATATAAGACCAATCACCAAAATAGAAGTAATAATTTCGGCAATGGCATAGCCCGTTCCTAAAAAAGACGTTTCTCGAATAGTATGAATTCTTTTCACCATTTTTCTGGTCATATTTTGTTCCTGTTTTAGCCGAGAAATAAAATTTGCCTGCGTTTGGCTTTCAAATGCTAAAAAATCATCATTAAAAGAAAGAATTTTGTCCATAATAGTAGTTGTTCTTTCTTTTTTATGGAACCAATGAATAAGGGATGTATTGAGATCTAATAATTTCCCCACAAAAATTTTTGCCTCTTGGCTTTTTTTATTTTTATAAAGAATCAACGCTTCATCTGCCATAGATTCCAAACTCGCCGATAAATCACCTGGTAATTTCTCACTTTCTTTATAATCTACCAGCGTTCCAGATACTAAAAACCCAATTAAAAAAATATTTGCCGAAATAAGAGCCGTAAATAATGAATTAAGCGTTAAAAATTCAAGTCCAAAAAAATGAACACCAAACTTTAAAAAAATAATCACCATCACGAAAGGAATGGTTTTTATAGCCAATCCCCATCGAGAATGAATGGAAAATTTTTTTGCAAGGTTTTGAAGCATAGTTTTTACAATAACAGAATATTCAATACCAAAAGTATACCTCTTTATTTTTGCCACTCAATGAAAAAGTACATTATTTCGGGATCTATTCCCAAAAAAACACCAAAACGGTTTATAGGTTTAAATACGTAATAGTAAACTGTAAAACAGTCGCAAAAGTAACCCACAACACATAAGGAATTTGCAGATACGCAATCCATCGTGCGTAGGGGAAAATAGCAATTATTGCCCACACCAACGTTGCCAACACTAACGCAATATCAATGGCTGAAAGAAGATTGTTTTGAAGCCCAAATTGAATGGGCGTAAAGGCGAAGTTGAAAACAAGATTGAGAAGAAACGGAAGCATTACTCCAAACGGAATACGTCCTTTTGCAAACATAAAAAATACATTTCCAAACGAAAAGGCAATAAGCACATACAGTACCGTCCATGCCGGACCAAAAAGCCAAGCAGGAGGCGCCCAAAATGGCTTTATAAGGGTAGAATACCAATTATACATTTCCATAAAATTTATAAAAAAGGCGGTGTGCGTTCAAAAAAATTTGAACAGATTTTTCCAAAAATTTGTAGGGCTGGCGGCATTCCTCGCAGACCCTCCTTCGGATTGGACGATTTCATGTTTTTCTTTGCCTCACTTTATCAGAAATTTTCTTTGTTTCCAAAAATAACAAATAAATAATGTTCCAACTGACAAACAATATATTTTTATAGCGATTTCAATGAGTTCATCAGTAGTGAGTATAAACAGTAATTTTGTATTAACACCATACAGTAAGGCGTATAATCCTAAAAATATTAATGAAGACCCAGAGGTAATCCCAAATAGGACTGATAATTCCTTCTTTTGTAACAAGAGCACCCCTGCAACCAAAGATGAAATCGCTATCCAAAAGTCAGCCAAAGGAAAAGACATAAACCAGTTTGTATACCCAGGAACAAGCTCGGTAACAGGGAATACACCAGCAAAAACTAACGCCCAATAAATAATAATTCCAGCCGTAGTAAAGAAGGTTAAGCTAATAACTGTTTTTCTCATAGTTTTTTCCTATTAATTAATGCGTGATTGACTTTGAAAACAAATTAATGATGATTACTCCTGCAACAATTAAAATTATACCAAGTACGGCTGGCAAATCAATTGTTTGGTTAAAGAACAAATATCCCACAGCAGTTATGAATACAACACCAATGCCTGACCAAATCGCGTATGCTACCCCCACAGGCATGAGTTGCAATACTAAAGAGAGAAAATAAAATGCCATTCCATAACCCAAAACAACAATTATAGAAGGAAATAATTTAGTAAATCCCTGAGCTTGTTTAAGGGCAGAAGTCGCAATTACCTCCATTGTTATCGCTAATAATAAATATATCCATTTCATGGTTTATCTTATTTTATGAAATTATCAATAGGAACACCAAGTCCTTTTGCAAACATAAAAAATACATTTCCAAACGAAAAGGCAATAAGCACATACAGTACCGTCCATGCCGGACCAAGGGTAGAATACCAGTTATACATTTCCATAAAATTTATAAAAAAGGCGGTGTGCGTTCAAAAAAATTTGAACAGATTTTTCCAAAAATTTGTAGGGCTGGCGGCATTCCTCCCAGACACTCCTTCCGCCCGCAGAAGCGATCCTTTAGGATTGGACAATTTCAGGTTTTTCGTTCCGCTTTTAGTGGAACTCCGAGCTTCGTTCGGTTTAGCGGTAAATTCTTTTCTTTAATGTGCTGCGACTATGCGAAGTATACAAGAAAACGCAGTTTTTATGAAGTATATTTCGTATAGTTGCTGTTAGACGAAGTCGCGAAGCGACAAGGAAAAACAGCGACTTTAGTCGCAGCACATGAGCCAAAACCCGTAGGGAACGAGTAAAGCGATCTATTTTGGCTAACGTTTCAGTATATCTGATGTTTTGCCACTTCCTTAAAAAATAAATTAGTTTTTGGCAAATATAGGTTGAGCGACGGCAGGAGCGAACCGCATATACGCTGTTATGTTATGTAATCAAAAATCTTCCTTAATTTACTTTTGCTTGAGAACACTTTTTTTGCCTTTTTTTGG
>CAIRYL010000134.1 GCA_903882825.1 uncultured Candidatus Peregrinibacteria bacterium
AAAAAACTCGTTTCTGTTGCCGATTCTTCTTTGTTTTGCTACAATACCACAAAAAAATATTAATACTCTTTTTTACGAAATTTATGAAAGGATTTTTACACACCTTTTTTATTACCATTGTAATACTGGTGGGAAGTATGTTTTTATTTTTAAATGAAATCCCTATTTTCGCAATTGAGGAAACTTTAAGCTCTACGGAAACCCAAACATCTGGGACCAATACTGCGCCAGCACCCGCAAGACCCCCTGTCTCAACGACAAATATTTTTGAATTATTTCAAACGAGAGGAATTGGTACAGAGACATCCATCCGAAGACCAGGCTATAATAGTGTAGTTCCGCTCAACGTTTCTCAACCGGCTTCTATTGTAATAGAATGCCCTTCTCAAGCCACCGCCGGAACGTCTATACACTGTAATTCAAATATCACTGGCGGATCTCTCTTATCTGATTACTGGATAGTTAATACTCTGAAACAGCCTGTCAGCGATAATCAACAGTCCTACGCATGGACAAATGTTGAGGGGGTTTACACTGTTCAGAAAATTGGAATCGATGCCGGTACTGGCAACGTTATTAAAAGCAATCTGCTCACAGTTAATATTGTGCCCAACAATCAAGATCAGCAAATAATTTCACTCTCTATCAGCCCTAATCCATGCGTCGTATCGACAGGTAAAAATACTTGCCAGGTAGATGTTTCTTTAACTTCTCCCATTCCTGGTCAAGTTTGGATAAAAACCGACCAACGGTCGGAACAGTTATTTGGTTGTGGAAGTAATTGGACACAAGTCGCTCCTTGGATTGCACTCGGACAGGTAACTGAATTTACTTTTTACGCCACTACATCGTGCAGTCATTCCGAACCCCGCGGTATGCCGTTAGCTTCAGTGTCGGTGACCGGCACTCCGGAGGGAGCATTACGCTATCCCTCTGCAAATATAGGGTTAAACGTCGTTAATCTGGCGGGTCATTATCTGGCTGG
The DNA here is from genome assembly GCA_903882825.1 of uncultured Candidatus Peregrinibacteria bacterium. Classification (GTDB taxonomy): domain Bacteria; phylum Patescibacteriota; class Gracilibacteria; order CAIRYL01; family CAIRYL01; genus CAIRYL01. The sequence continues at coordinate 986 of CAIRYL010000134.1, forward strand.
CTATCAAGAATCCCTGAACACCAAAAATTCACTCGCTCTTGCCGAAACACAAGGAGTAAAATTAGCCAGAAAAGCCATTAATGAAGCCTATCTCACAGGTGCTAATTCTCTTCGCGTTCCTCCCACCATGTGGAATAAAGACGAAATGAAACTTTGGATGGACAATCCTGAAGCTTACTGGCAATTAATTGACTTAATGATGGCGGATTTAAATGCAGCACAGATTCGAATTGTACCTTGTTTCTATTTTAACCTACCGCAATTTCCCGCACTAGCAGGCGAGACAATAACAGACCTCATGACCAACAAAAATTCAAAATCTTATCAACTTTTGGATAAATACACCACGGAATTCATAACACGCTACAAGAACAATACGGCCGTGTCGTTTTATGAAATCGCCAATGAACTGAATCTTGTTGCCGATCTTGATCTCAAAACCTCTGTCTGCAGTGTTAAAGATTGGCAAGACACATGGATGTGCTATTCCGCAGGAAATTTTACCACCAATCAAATGATCGGATTTATGACCAGATTCGCCTCGCGGATGCGCGTTCTGGATCCGACCCGTGCCATTTCCTCCGGATTTTCTGATCCAAGAGCATCCTCAGGGCATCTGCGCGCAAACCCTGTGGGGTCGGAAAAAGGCCCCGACTGGACAGTGGATAATTTCAATGAATTCAAACACTATTTTATCGACACACACCAAGGGATGGATATCATGAGTGTTCACTTGTACAAAATTTATACCAACGACATTCGGCCATTCGTGACCAATGCCATTGACATGATCGCGATATATAAACAAATTGCCGATCAAACAAATAAAAAATTGTATATTGGTGAGTTTCAAAGCTTTCCCGCCTCCCATGATGTGAATCCAACGGAACCTTATACCTACACAAAAGAAATTCTTGGAAAAATTTTGGATCTTGGAATTCCATACAGTTCCATCTGGGTATGGCAATTCGATGTCGGAAGTTTATTCCCTGGAAAAACAGACCTCGCTATTGCAGATCTCAAGACCGCCAATGACACATTATCTCAACCTACGCATCAGTGGAAACTTGATGAACCTCAATCATCACCTACAGCACTCAATGCTATCAAGGCTGTAAACAATGGCCTATACAAAGGAACTAACTCGTCTACAGACTGTTTAAATCAGCTTTCATGCCGAACTTTCAATGGCATATCAGATGCAGTTGTTATTCCTCATTCTCCATCTCTAAATCCTGGAAATTCAGACTTTACGCTCACATACAGAATCAAACTTCCACCTGTCAGCGAATTTGCCCCGGCTGTCTCCAAACGTGCCTTGCAATCTTATGAACAATACGCGTCGGGCATAGGACAAATCGATGCTAATGGGAATGCCGTAAAGGCAAAAACAATGTATATCTCATATAGCGATGGGAAGAAACTCATCGGTTATCACACTAAAGCGGAGTTCGCTGATAACAAATGGCATCAGGTTGCTGCCATTAAAGACAGCAATAACAATGCCGTCATTTACGTTGATGGGATACTTCAAGACCTAGTACAAGAATCCTCCGGACCTATCGGCCCGATAAATCCTGATGGAGATCTGATAATTGGCGCCAACAATCTTGGCATGAATCTCAAAGGTTCTGTCTCCGACGTAAGAATATATAACCACGCCCTGACTGAACAGGAAATAAAAAATACTCTCTCTCCCCTGTCGTCCATCACTATCACCTGCCCTCAAAGCGGAGAACCAGAAAGTTCAATCACCTGTACTGCATCTCGCAACGGTGAATTTTCTTCACTCTCCTGGACAGTAAATGGCCAAAAACAAGCAGGAGGTGATAACCAGAACTCGTACACTTTGTCTCCAGTGCCGGCAGGAAGCTATACTGTCGAAGTATTCGGTGTGAGCGCTCAATCGGGAACGATCATTTCGAGTAATAGACAAACCGTTTCAATACGCACTGCTAACCCCTTTATCTGTTATGCAGAAAATGCACATGACTTCCAGGTTTGTATTAACAGAGTGAACACCCATCAAATTAATGAGATTGTTATCACCTCCATGATCCCCTGCGATCAAAACACCTGGTGTTCGTGGGCAATCAACAATCATCGAGGAGCATTAACGATCCGTGGTGAAAGCAACAACCTGGATTTAAACCCGGTTGGTTTCAAACGGACCGGAGGGTATGATCAGTCCACCCTGATTATCAATAACTCCACCGGGCCAATCAGTATCAAGAATTTTATTTTCGATGAAAACAAAAACATCGCTCAAGGCGCCCCTAAAACAAATTGGCACAATGCGCTCTGCACAGATCAATCCAAATGCGAAGGAAATTCCCTCATGCTTATTAATTCCTCGGGTGTTTCTATAGACGGGGTACGCTTTCTGGAAGCCAAGAACATGGGATTATTTATATTAAATTCTTCTTCAATTTTCGTCAGAAATTCACTTTTCCAACACAGCTGGCGTCACGGAATCTGGATCCCGGAAGGGAATGCACTCTTTCCCCGCGGTATTCATATTGAGAACAACTCCTTCATTGATATCCGCAACAACGCCATCGTCTTTACCGGGTACGCCCCCGACGCTTCCGATCCACTCGGGATCAATACCATAACCGGCAACTATTTCTCCCACAATCATAACGCCATGATCTATTACGTATGCGGTTCAGGCAATGAAGCCTGTGCGGGTGGACAAATGGTTCTTGAACGTCATTCCGATAGCGTGCTCGTTAAGGATAATGAATTTACTAATGGCATCATTGATGAAGATCCTGCTTATTCGGGATTTCTAGTAAATGGAATTGAATTTTCTCCAACATTTACCAGCAACATTACTCTTTTGCATAATTATATTCATGACCAAACAGGTCCTGCCATCGCTATCGATGGTCCAGTTAAAGAACTACGCGCCATCAACAATGTATTTCAAAACGTTTTAAATCCACCAATCTTTAATGATCAGTTCCTGGCATTAAACCAAAATAACTGCACTACCTCCACACCCGATTGCACTTATACCAAACCGATTGGAAATATCTCTGCCACACCTGTTAGCTGTAAAATCAATGCTCGGGGACGATGCACCGTAGGTATAACCTGGAGTTCCCAATCATCAATAGATCCATTAAAAGTCTTACTGAATCATACCGGCTATTTCGCTTCCAGCTCTGCCAAAGGAGGAAGTCAAAATGCTCCAGGGATAAGTATCGTTCCTGCAATTTTTGATCTCTATTCCGAAGGGACTCTTCTCTCTAGCGTCCAGGTTACAGGAACAAACAAGTAAGTAGGTTTTATTTGAGGTGAATTTTATCCAGAATATTTTCCTAGTCGGTCGCAGGTTTTCGCTGACGGAGGTTTTACCTATGCAATTGCCCCGATGTTCTGCCCAAAATGAGAATTGAATGTCTGGATATGGGAGATTGTAGAATCATCATGAACGGCATTTGCACTTTCTCGTAAGTGTAGATACCTATTTGTGAGCGTGGTAAAATTTCATATCTTTTTAAAGTAGGAATGTCACTGTTAAACACTCCCTTTTTATATCTTTCAAAAATAACACAGAAAATGTAAAACTGTATTATAAAAAAACAAAAAACTCGTTTCTGTTGCCGATTCTTCTTTGTTTTGCTACAATACCACAAAAAAATATTAATACTCTTTTTTACGAAATTTATGAAAGGATTTTTACACACCTTTTTTATTACCATTCTAATACTTGTGGGAAGTATGTTTTTATTTTTAAATGAAATTCCTATGTTCGCTGCCGAAGTAGTGGGAATTTCTAAAGAAAGCCAAACCTCTGGAACCAATACTGCGCCAGCACCCGCAGGACGCACTGCTGCAACGGCAAATCTTTCCGAATTTGGGCTTGGAACCAGTATGAAAACCGTAGAAACGTTTTCCCAAAAAGTTATTACTTTTTTAATGGCGATTATTGGAGGACTTTCTCTTTTAGGAACTATTATGGGAGGAACCATGATTATGCTCGACGGAGTAGCCGGAACGATTGAAAAAGGAAAAGAGATTCTTTTATATTCTCTTATAGGATTAGCCGTAGCACTCCTTTCGTATGTTCTTACTACTTTTATGCAAACTATATTTTATTCCATCGAATGACCACCTTTTTTATAAATGTTTTCGCCATTAAAAGATATTTCCTTTTTCTTTTTTTGAGTATTTGCACCATTTCGTTTCTTTTTCCAATAGTCAGCTTTTCGGCATCAGATCAAACAAAACCTGAAAATACTACCCCAAAAAATAATACCGATATTATTTTAGAACAACCATTTTTAGAAGGGCGAACCAATATTCGTACCAAAGGGGGATCTATTTCTATTTTACAGCAGTATATGTCTCAGGCATTTACATATTTTGCTGGACTTACCGCCCTTATTGCTGTTTTAGTGATGATAAAAGCAGGATTAAGCCTCGTTTTATCAGGTGGAGATGTTGGGAAACGTGAAAGTGCCAAAACAGAAATTACTCAATCGTTTGCGGGTTTAGCACTTTTATTTTTAGCAGGACTCGTGCTCCATACGGTAAATCCTACATTTTTTACTTTTTTTGGAAGTAGCAATCTTGGATCATCTATTCCTGGAGAATCCACCGCAAACAGCGGAACTACAGGAAATACTGGAACTGGAACAAATGGTGGAAGTGGAACTACTGGTGGAACTACCGGGAGTTAAAAACTCTCGACTCTTTATTAAAAATTTTAAAGTGGTGCTGTAGAGAAAGAGGATTTTAAAAAATATTTTGATGTTCATCTTTCTTTTCTTTTTTTAAAAAAATGAATATTGCTGTTTTTGGGTCATTAACGCTTGACCTTTTTATTCGCCCCTCTCAAACCCAAGTTATTTCCCATGTTTCGGAATATGAACGAAGTGATTTTTTAGCGTTTCCACACGGTGGGAAAATAGTCGCCGACCATATAGAAGAACAATTTGGAGGCGGAGCTTCAAATATTTCGGTTTCTTTAGCACGACTTGGATTTTGTCCACATATTTTTGGTGCCATTGGAGATGATTTCCCCGCTGAAAACATTCTGAAAAATCTTTCCAAAAATGGAATTTCCTCAGAGAACATTCAACAAAAAAATAAAATGAGGAGCGGATTTTCTGTCATTATTAATTCGTTTGATGGAGAGCGAACCGTTTTATTTACCTCGGGTGCCAATACTGCCTTTCAAACTATTCCAAAAAATGCACTCCAAAAAATGGATGCACTCTATTTATGTCATCTTTCAGGAGTAAACACCGACCAAATTTTTCAAGAAATTTCTTCTCAAATTTTTCAAAAAAATCGTCCTTTTTTCGCCTGGAATCCTGGAAAAGAGAGTTTATCATTAGGAATTTCTCAAAATGCAAAACTTCTTTCTGGTACAAATATTCTTTTTCTCAATAGAGAAGAAGCAGAAGTTTTAGTCCAAGAAAAAGCGATTCCCAATGAATCATACGGAGAAAAAGTACGGAAAGGAGATTTGAAAGGAATTAAAAAACAGAAGAATAAGCTTCCTTCGTATGCCATGCGTGTTTCACATCTTGCAAAAAAAATTCTCGAATCCGGAGTGGAAACCTTAGTTATTACGGATGGACAAAGAGGATCTCAAATTTTTATATCTCATCAAAAAAAATATTTCTTTTGTCCGGTAGAGGAAGATGCCGAAAGAGTGGATACTTTGGGTGCCGGAGACGCATTTGCCTCTACATTTACTGCAAAAAAATTACTCGGAAAATCCTTGCCAGAATGTGCGGTATATGCCACTATTCGGGCGACATCAGTGGTGGGAAAAGTGGGCGCGCAAAATGGCTTAACAACCACAAAAACACTGGAGGCACAATACCAAAAGAGTGCTCTAAAAGTAGAAGAAGTACACTTTTAAAAATATTTTTCGTCTCTTGATTCACTTTTTTTGGAAATAATATTCCATATTTTCTCTTCTTTTTTTCTATGACCGATATCCATAAACTCAACGAACTCCGTGAAATGCTCACCAATATGGAGCGAACACTTCGCGTGGCACGCACACTTATTGCTGAACTTTCTGGTGAAAAACCGCTTATTTCTAGTGATAAATATCTTTCTGATCGCTCAGGAATGCTCGAAAAATCACATTCTACTTCGGAAGGACGTATTATAGAAGGTATTTTTGATGGTGTTTCTATGCAAGATACAGAAGGGAAAACCTACCCTGTTCCTGCTAATTATGCTTCAAAATCAAAAATTGTAGTTGGTGATAAAATGAAACTTACCATTACACCAGATGGGAAATTTATATATAAACAAATTGGACCAGTCGACCGAAAAAATGTGGTGGGACCTCTCGTCTGTGAAGATGGACAACATAAAGTACTCGCCAATGGAAAAGAATATAAAATTCTGATGGCATCTATTACTTTTCATAAAGCAGAAGTAGGAGACGATGTGAGCATTTTACTTCCAGAAGAAGGAGATGCAGAATGGGGTGCTCTAGACACAGTTCTTCCCCATGGAGAAAATTAATGCACGTATTGTATATGTCTTCTCAAAATATATTTGAACGCATTATCGCGCGTGAAATCCCAGCAATTATTGAGTACGAGGACGACGAAGTCATCGCCATAAAAGATATTGCCCCAAAAGCTCCAATCCATATTTTAATAATTCCCAAAAAAAATATTCCCAGCATTGCGGATGCAACACTGGAAGATCAAAATATTTTGGGAAAATTACTGATGGTCGCCCAAAAAATAGGAAAAGAGAAAAACCTTGAAGGGTATAAATTGCTCTTTAATGTAGGAGAAAAAGGCGGACAAGTAATCCCTCATGTCCATCTTCATTTACTCGGAGGAGGAAAAATAGACTTTTAAGAAGTTTTTAAATATTTTTAATACCCCGTTCACCATTTTTACGTTCATGCTTCTGGATTCTCTTTTCCTCAAAAAATTATCTCCTGACACTTTTTTTATTTCCAATTGGCATAATATTGGATATCTTACAGGTTTTTGGGGAAGTTTTGGAAAAGTGCTTCTTTTTAAAAATGGAGAAATAATTCTCTTTTCAGATGCGAGATATTCTCTTTTGGCACACAAACTTTGTGAAAAAAATGGCATGGAATACGTTGAAATTTCCCCAAAAGATAATTTTTGGAAAGAATTTTTGGAAAGAAAAAATATAAAAATAGTAGGTATAGAAGCTGATCATGTCACTCTTTCCCAATTTCAACGTTTAAAAAAGGTATTTGGAAAAAATGTGGTACTCAAAAAAACAAAGAATCTGATGGAAAATCTCCGAAAAATAAAGTCCGAAGAAGAAATTTCTCTCCTCCAAAAGTCTGCGGTGCTGAATGACTTAGCACTGCAAAAAACTATTCCTTTTTTGAAAGAAGGGGTAACAGAGCAAGAAATTGCATGGATCTTTGAAAAAATTACTCGAGAAGAGCTAGGTGCAGAAAAACTGGCGTTTTCAACCATTGTGGCATTTGGAAAAAACTCTGCGATTCCTCATCATTCGCCTATATCCCAAAAACTTCAAAAAAATATGCCAGTTCTGATTGATTGTGGAGTCCAAAAAAACAAATATTGTTCAGATATGACGAGATGTTTTTGGTATGGAAAGCCTTCTGTAGAATGGATTTATGCATACGAACTGGTTTTAAAGGCACAAAAAGAAGGAATGCAAAAAATACAAACTGGGAATTCTTTTTCAGATCCAGACATTATAGCACGGGAAATATTTGGAGAAAAAGAATCATATTTTACTCATTCTTTTGGACATGGCGTAGGACTCGAAATTCATGAAATGCCGTCTTTATCAGCATTATCAAAAGGAAAATTTTTAAAAAATATGGTCGTCACGGCAGAGCCAGGATTATATTTCCCTGAAAAATTTGGAATTCGAATAGAAGATATGTGCATTGTTCAAGAAAAACAAAATCCCGAATGTTTTTCCAAATCTCCAAAAGATATTTCCAAAATAGTACTCTGCTAGTTTTTTAAAAAAAAATTTGCATTTCCTATGAAAGTAGGGAAAAATACAGCGCACACTGCCGTAAAATCCTTCCAGTACTCATTGTGTAAATCTTTTGGAGGGGCATGGCAAAAATGTTTTTTTGACATTTTTTTGTTTTTCAATGCCCTCTTCTCATGCAATTGTTCCAAAAACTCATAAAAATTTTACCAAATCCGTAAATGGAAGATTTTTCTTCGCCGAAGGTGAAGATAATTTGCCGTTACCAGATTTAGTACGAATTCAGCTGGATTCATACGAAAAATTTTTACAAGAAGGTATTAAAGAGCTTTTAGAAGAGCTTACTCCTATTACTGACTTTTCTGGGAAAAAAATGGAAATCCATTTTTTAAGACATTCTCTTGAAAAATCAAAAGTAGATCCTGAAACCGCCAAAAGAAAAAATATATCGTACGAAGCGAACTTAAAAGTAGAGGTAAAACTTATTAACCGAGAAACAGGAGAAATTAAGCAACAAGAAGTTTTTTTAGGGGTACTTCCGCTGATGACCGACAAAGGAACATTTATTATTAACGGAATCGAACGAGTAGTGGTAAACCAAATTGTGCGGTCTCCTGGAGCATTTTTCTCTGCGAGTACTGCGGTTCCTGGTCGTTATAATGCAAAAATAATTCCAAAAAGAGGTGCATGGCTTGAAATTGAGACCGATAAAAAAGGTGTTATGTATGCAAAAATAGATCGCAAAAGAAAATTCCCAGCAACACAGCTTCTCCGTGTTTTTGGGTATGATACTGACAAAAAAATATTAGGAGTTTTTAAAGATTTTTCTCCCCAAATTAAAGAATTACTTCTGGCAACACTTGAAAAAGATCATGCAAAACTTCCAGAAGATGCGTATCAAAGTATTTATAAAAAAATTCGTCCAGGAGATTTAGCAACTGCAGAAAATGCAAAATCTTTAATTGATGGTTTATTTTTTGATTTTAAACGATACGATTTTGGACCCATTGCGCGATACAAAATGAATAAACGGTTCGGACTTACTACTCCGGATACAATGGAAAATAGAGTCTTTCAATCATCTGATTTTGTAGCAGTTCTTGGCGAACTCCTTCGTTTAAATGCCGAAGGTGGAGAAGCGGATGATATTGATCATCTTTCCAATAGACGAATTAGAAGTGTGGGAGAATTAGTTCAAAATAAATTTCGAGTAGGACTTTTACGAGTAGACCGTATTGCAAAAGACAGAATGACAGTGGTGGATATGGAAACCGTTGCTCCTACACAACTCGTAAATTCACGCCCTATTACGGCAGCCATGAGAGAATTTTTTGCAAGTTCTCAGCTTTCTCAATTCATGGACCAAATTAATCCTTTGGCAGAATTGGCACACAAGCGTCGTATTTCTGCAATGGGACCTGGTGGACTTTCACGAGAACGAGCAGGATTTGATGTTCGAGACGTGCATCCTTCTCATTATGGACGTATTTGTCCTATTGCTACACCAGAAGGACCAAATATTGGACTTGTTTTACATTTTGCGACGTATGCTCAGGTAAATCAGTATGGATTTATAGAAACCCCTCTTCAAAAAGTATCCTATAGCGTTCCAGCACAACAAAAAGCACTGGAAGGAAGAATTTTAAAAGAAGAAATTGAAAAAGTAGGGAAACCAGGAGATTATATTACGCCTGAATTAGCATCAAAAATAGTGAAGGTGAAAAAGAAAGATGAGGAAGTAAAAGTATATCCTTTCTTAAATGGTGAAATTGAGTATATTGAGGCAGAAATGGAGAAAAATTATGTTATTGCTCCATTAAGTGCTCGACGAGATAAAGACAATAATATTTTAGATGAAAGTATTCCTGCTAGAAAAAACGGAGAAGCTTCGTTTATATTAGCGGAAGAAATTACTCATTTTGATATTTCTTCAAAACAAATTATTTCTGAAACGACTGCGCTCATCCCTTTCCTAGAGCACGATGATAACACTCGTGCATCGATGGGATCAAACATGCAACGGCAATCTGTTCCTATTGTCAGCCCTGAATCCCCTATTGTAGGAACCGGTCTTGAGCATGATGTTGCGCGTTTTTCCGGACAATGTGTTGTAGCCGAAGAAGATGGAGAAATAACTTCTTGTGATGCCACTCAGGTGTCAGTGCAGTATGAAAGTGGACGTAAAAAAACATATCCTGTCCCAAATTATGTACGATCAAATCAAACCACTTGTTTTCATTCTCGCCCCAATGTTATTACCGGACAAATAGTAAAAGCGGGAGATATTCTTCTTAGCGGAGCCTCTGCAGACAATGGAGATCTTTCACTCGGAAGGAATTTATTGGTAGCGTACATGGCTTGGTGTGGATATAACTTTGAGGATGCTATTATTATTTCAGATCAAGTGGCACATAATGGTCTTTACGATTCTATTCATATTGAAAGCTTTACGATGGATGTACGAGAAACAAAGCTCGGGAATGAAATCGTTACGAGAGATATTCCAAATGTGGGGGAAGCAAAATTAAAAGATTTAGATGAAGACGGTGTTGTACGAATTGGAGCATGGGTAAATGATGGAGATATTCTAGTCGGGAAAATTACTCCAAAAGGAGAAACCGAACTTACTCCTGAAGAACGCTTATTACAGGCAATTTTTGGAGAAAAAGCAAAAGATGTTCGAGATTCTTCTCTTCGTCTTCCAGGAGGAGAAGGAGGAAAAGTTATTGATATCCAGGTATTTACACGAGAAAACGGAGATGATCTTCCACAAGGGGTTTTACAACAAACTCGCGTTTTTGTAGCTCAAACCAGACGGGTACAAGTAGGAGATAAAATGGCAGGAAGACATGGAAATAAAGGAGTAATTTCTCGTATTGTTTCCCGTGAAGATATGCCATTTTTGCCAGATGGAACACCAGTAGATATTATTTTAAATCCATTAGGAGTGGCATCTCGTATGAATATTGGGCAAATTTTAGAAACACACTTAGGTTGGGCAGGGAAAAAACTCGGAATTAAATTTGCAACACCGGCATTAGATGGTATTCCTGCAACAGATATTTCAAATTTCCTAAAAGATGCCGATTTACCAGAGGACGGAAAGATTCAATTATATGACGGACGAACAGGAGAACCATTTTGTCATAAAACAACGGTGGGAGTGGCATATATGCTCAAACTCAATCACTTAGTGGAAGATAAACTTCATGCTCGATCAGTAGGACCTTATTCTATTGTGACGCAACAACCATTAGGAGGAAAAGCCCAACACGGAGGACAGCGATTCGGAGAAATGGAAGTATGGGCACTCGAAGCATACGCGGCCGCATATACACTTCAAGAAATGCTCACCATTAAATCAGATGATGTAGTAGGGCGTGCAAAAGCATATGAAGCAATTGTAAAAGATTTAGAACTTCAAACCCCCTCTGTTCCAGAATCATTTAATGTTCTTCTTCATGAACTTCGAGCCCTCGGATTAGAGGTAGACCTTTTAGAAGAAGGAGAAGAAGGATATCATCCAATAGAGCTTAAAATTCACGAAATAGAAGATGATGATATAGAAATTCCTGAAGAAGATAAGGTGGAGGAATTGGAAGATTTAGTACATGAAACAGATGAAGAATTTGAAGAAGAAGTTCAAGGAAATTTTATTTCTGAGAAAGAAGGGGAGGAGGAAGATGTATATGTTGAAGAAACTGAAGAAATTTAAAAAACTAATATTCTTTTTACCCTTTCTTTTTTTTGAATATGAGAACAGTAAATACGGTTATTCTTCTCGGAAATATTGCTCGGATTCCTTTGGTGCGAACCACCGCAAATGGAAAGAAATTTTCGACCTTTGTTCTGGCTACACATCGAGAATGGGTAGAAGGCGAGGAGAGGAAAAGCACTCCTGAATTTCATAATATTGTTGCCTGGGGAAATTTGGCAGAAATAGCAGATAATTTTTGTAGCAAAGGTCGTCTTGTATACATTGAAGGATATTTAAAAACCCGGAGTTGGGAACATGAAAATGGAGCGAAGATTTTTAGAACAGAAGTCGTAGCTACCAATATTATTGCGCTGAATAAACCTGCAGGACACGAAGGGGAAGAAGTGGAGATTCCGGATGTCATGAGCATTGATGAAGATGATTTTTTTGCCACCAATGATGCTGATTTTGAAGAAGTAAAAATTTAATATTCTCTTCTTTTTTTGTGTTTTTTCTCTCTTCTTTTCCTCTTTTATAATGTTCCATAAGTTTCTTCCTCTATTTGCCGTTAGCTTTCTCTTTTTCTTTTCTTCTTCTGCTTTGGCACAAAGTTTTTCCGACGTGCCAGCAAGTCACCCATACGCCGAAGCTATTGAATATGTAAAAACACAAAGTATTGTGAGCGGATACCGTGATGGAACTTTTAAACCTGACTCAACAATAAACCGTGCAGAGTTTTTAAAAATTCTTTTGGAAGCTAAAATTAAAAATTCAGATATTATCCTAAATTGTATAGAACAGCCTTTTTCTGATGTTCTTATTACCGAATGGTACGCTGACTATACCTGCTTTGCAAAGGAACAAGGGATTATTAAGGGGTACAATGATGGAACATTTAGACCCACTCAGAATATTTCGTTTGCAGAAGCATCAAAAATTATTGTGAATACGATGATTGAAAAAACTGATTCTGGCGTTGGAGAAATTTGGTATGAACCATTTATAGGAAAACTTGAAATGAGAAATGCTATTCCAGATTCTCTAATTCTGTTTAAAGGTCCCAGCGATGCTGGATACAAAGAATCAGCAAATATTACGAGAGGGGAAATGGCATACCTTATATACTCTATTACTCATGATGGAGATTTACCACTCGTGCCTTGTGCAAATTTTGGAGGACAAAATACTATTCAAACTACAAATCTTCAAAAAGTTGGAGCATATGATGTTTCCATTCAGCCTTCATGTATTATTATTTTAGATCCAGTAAAAAAAGAATATGCTGTTTTTGACTATTCTGGAGAGTTTCAAAAATCAGTATTAGATAATACTATGTCAATTCCTGGCTCAAGTCTTATATCAGGAGGTTTTAATGTCTCCCTCCAAGGGAAAATACTGACTATGAATATTTGGAAGATTTCCGATGCCCAAAATTATGCAAATCAAGAGATGGGACCAGTCTCACTTCCAACAGGATCTTTTTTCTCTTCTGATTCAGAATGGGAATCTATTGCTAAAAAAATAGACACAAAAACATTCAATCTTTCTTTTCAAAATTATTAATTAGTACCATTTATCTTTTTTTAAAATCGCCCATTCCTTTCTTTCCTCCCTTATGACCGCCACTTCCAATACACCTCCTAAAAAAGATTTTTCAGCAGTAATGCTCAAAATCGCCTCTCCTGATAAAATTCTGCAATGGTCTCATGGAGAAGTAACCAAGCCAGAAACAATTAACTATCGTACTCAGCGCCCTGAACTGGATGGGCTTTTTTGTGAACGAATTTTTGGACCTACGAAAAACTGGGAATGTTACTGTGGAAAATACAAACGAATCCGATATAAAGGAGTAGTTTGTGAAAAATGTGGAGTAGAAGTCACTAGAGCAGTGGTTCGACGAGAACGAATGGGGCATATTTCATTAGCGGTTCCCGTAGCACATACGTGGTTTTTGCGTTCCACTCCTTCACGAATTGGGCTTCTTTTAGACCTTTCTGTAAAACTTTTGGAGCAAATTGTTTATTTTGCATCCTATATTGTTATGTCTGTTCATGAAGATGAGAAAAAAACAGCACACGAAGAATTGGAATCTCAATTCAAGTCTTATAAAGCAAAAATTCAAGATGAATACAAAATAGGTGAAAATACGCTCAAAGTAGAAATTCGGGATGGACAAAAAAAACAAAAAGATTTGGATGAGTTTGAAGCACAAGTAGCAGAAAGAATTGAAGAACTGCGAGATGCTCATGAAAAAGCAAAAGCAGAAATAGAGAGAATTCAAGTAGGTATGGTACTTACCGAAGTAGAATACCGAAATTTAAGTATGAAATTTGGACATGTTTTTCGTGCTGGAACTGGTTCTGAGAGTATTCGAATAATGCTTGAAGAAATTGATTTAGATAAAGAAATTTTAAAATTAGAAGAAGAAAAAGATTCCAGTAGTGGACAAAAACAAACAAAAGCAATGCGAAATATTCGATTTCTTTCCTCTCTTCAACGAGCTGGAATTCGTCCAGAATGGATGATTTTAAAAGAATTACCAGTTATTCCTCCTGATATTCGCCCAATGGTACAACTTGATGGAGGACGATTTGCAGCATCTGATCTCAATGATTTATATCGAAGAATTATTAACCGTAATAATCGGTTAAAACGACTCATGACTATTGGAGCTCCAGAAGTGATTTGTAGAAATGAAAAAAGAATGCTTCAGGAAGCCATTGATACGCTTATAAATAATTCTCCTCGCGCTGGAAGAGCGGTATTTTCCACCGATCGTCGAAAATTGAGATCTCTTTCGGATATGTTAAAGGGAAAACAAGGACGATTCCGACAAAACTTGCTCGGAAAACGAGTAGATTATTCTGGTCGATCGGTTATTGTGGTTGGACCACAGCTAAAACTTCATCAGTGTGGCCTTCCAAAAGAAATGGCTTTGAAACTTTTTAAACCATTTATTATTGGAAAGCTTATTCAGCGGGAATATTCCCATAACGTGAAGGGTGCTGAAAAAATTATTCAATCTGGAGAAAAAGTGGTGTGGGATATTTTGGAAGAAGTAACGCATGATAAATATGTACTCCTCAACCGAGCACCGACACTTCACCGTTTAGGTATTCAGGCGTTTGCTCCGGTATTAGTAGAAGGAAAGGCAATTCAGGTACATCCGTTAGTATGTGCAGCATTTAATGCCGATTTTGATGGAGACCAAATGGCAGTTCATCTTCCTCTTTCTGAGAAATCTCAAAAAGAAGCGAAAACGGTCATGCTTTCTTCTCGAAATTTATTAAAGCCATCTTCTGGAGATCCTGTTATTACTCCAACTCAAGATATTATTTTGGGAGTATATTTTTTAACACAAGTCCATGATGGGAAAAAAGGAGAAGGAAGTATCTTTTGTGATGAAAAAGAAGCCATTTATGCGTATCAAACAGGAAATATTGATGTTCAAGCAAAAATAAAAGTTCCAGTACGTGGAGCACTTATTGAAACTTCTGTTGGAAGACTTTTATTTAACGAAGTACTTCCCAGCGAGCTTGAATTTCAAAATTCAACATTCCGAAAAAAACAAGTAGAAGCACTTATTTTTAGAATTTTTTCAGAGATTGGAGTGGAGGCAACTGCAAACACAGCAGATGCGATTAAAAAAATAGGATTTGAGTATGCGACACTTTCTGGTATTTCCATTGGTGCTGGCGATATGCTTATCCCACACGAACGAGATGCTATTTTGGAAAAGTCTACCGCCCAAGTTTCAAAAATTTCTGATTTCTTTGCAAAAGGAATTATTACTGCCAATGAAAGATATAGTCATTCTATTAAAGTTTGGGCAGTTGCTAAAAATGAACTCACCGGTGTGATGATTAAGAATTTTGAAAAATATCCAGAAAACGATATTTATTACATGATTGATTCTGGAGCTCGAGGAAACTGGGGACAAATTACACAGCTCTGTGGAATGAAAGGGCTTGTTGCAAATCCAGGAGGAAAAACTATTGAACTCCCGATTAAATCAAATTTAAAAGATGGTTTTTCGATTTTGGAATACTTTATTGCGACTCATGGAGGACGAAAAGGAAAATCAGATACTGCCCTTAAAACTGCTGAAGCAGGATATCTCACTCGTCGTTTAGTAGATTCTGTTCAAGACGTAGTAGTCCGAGAACATGATTGTGGAAATACCACAGCATATATTATTACTCGAAAGGGATCAGAGGCACTGGGGGTTGATTTTGCAGATCGTATTTTTGGACGACGCCTTGTTGCTCCGGTAACAAATCCAGAAACAGGTGAAATTATTGCAGATGCAGGAGAAGAAATTACACTCAATATCGCTGGTATTATTCATACTTCAAAATGTCCAGAAGTATCGGTTCGATCAGTATTAGATTGCCGAAGCGAACGGGGTGTTTGCCAACAATGTTATGGAAGAGATTTAGGAAATAATGCAGAAGTGAAAATAGGAACACCAGTAGGAATTATTGCCGCACAATCTATTGGAGAGCCTGGAACTCAGCTGACGATGAGAACCTTCCACATGGGAGGAGTAGCAGACGCCGCAGATATTACACAAGGACTTTCTCGAGTAGAAGAACTTTTTGAAGCTCGTACACCAAAAACACCAGCAGTGCTCGCAGATATTTGTGGACGTGTTCGTTTTGAAAGGCAAGATGAAGAAGTTATTGTACATATTCAAGCAGAAGAGCTAGGAGAAGATGTATACGCAGTGGATTCGACTGACAAAGTGATCGTAAAAGAAGGAGAAGAAATTGCAGAAGGAAGAATTCTTCTCAAGGGTATTAATACTGTTCGAGCGAAATATGCAGGAGTAGTTTCTACTGTTCGAGAAAATGTTATTATTATCCGACATCGTCAAAAGGCGACTGCAAAATATACGTTTACCGGTCGAGAAAACTTTTTAATAGGAGATGGTGATCTGGTTCATCCAGGAGATCCTCTCACTCTTGGGCATTTTGATCTTCGAGAATTACTCAAACGTACGAGTTTTTTAACAGTTCAACGATATATTACGACAGAGGTACAAACTATTTATGCGTCTCAAGGGCAAACTATTCATGATAAACATATTGAAGTAATTGTTCGAGAAATGTTCTCTCGTGTTCGAATTATTCATTCAAAAGATTTCCCAGAATTTATGGTGGGAGAAATGGTGAATTATCATGCTATTTTAAACGCCGTAAAAAAACATCCGACAAAAAATCCTCCGCTGTACGAAAGGCTTCTTTTGGGGCTTACTCGTGTGGCACTTGCTACAGAATCATGGCTTTCTGCAGCTTCCTTCCAAGAAACCATTCGGGTTTTAGTAGATGCTGCAACAGTAGGAAAGGTCGATCCTCTTGACGGTTTAAAAGAAAACGTTATTATTGGAAAGCTCATTCCTGCGGGGTCAATGTGTCGTGAAGCTATTGAAGCATCAAAAAAATAAGTTTTTTCTGATCTGTCTCGTTACCAGAGACATATGAGATTTAAAAATCTCTTCTCTTGTTTCCAAAAAGTTATTTCTCTTTCCTTTTTTCCATGCCAACCATTAATCAAATTATTCGAAAAGGGCGCACAAAAGTCGTAAAAAAATCGAAATCCCCCGCCCTTCAAACTACTTTTAATACTCTGAAGAGTCGCCCAATGGAACTGAAAATTGGGGCACCTCAAAAAAGAGGAGTATGTGTAAAAGTAACGACCATGACTCCTAAAAAACCAAACTCTGCACTTCGAAAAATTGCTCGTGTTCGTTTAAATAATGGATTCGAGGTAAACGCATACATTGGAGGCGAAGGACACAACCTTCAAGAGCACTCCGTAGTACTGATTAGAGGAGGAAGAGTAAAAGATCTTCCGGGGGTACGGTACCATATTGTTCGTGGTGCACTTGACCTAGAGGGTGTAAAAAAACGAAAACAAGGACGCTCAAAATATGGAGCAAAAAAACCAAAGTAATTTTTATTTTTTATTCGTATGAAAACCAAACAGTACGCACAATATTCTGCCCCTGATTCTTCTCCACTCATTGAGAAGTTCATAAACTCTCTCATGAAAGATGGGAAAAAGCTTTTGGCGCGAAGAATTTTTTCAGAAATGCTAGAAGTTATTGGAAAAAGGGAGAAAGAAAAAAATCCTTTAGAAGTATTTGATTTAGCACTTCGCAATATTATGCCAAATATTGAAGTCCGCGCAAAACGTGTAGGAGGTGCAGTGTATCAAATTCCAGTAGAAGTTGCCCCTAAAAGACAACAAACGCTTGCAATTCGATGGGTTTTAGCAAACTGCAGAAAGGGACGTGGAAGACCTATGGGAGATAGACTCGCAAATGAAGTATTGGCAGCTTCTAAAAATGAAGGAAGTTCCATTAAAAAACGGGAAGACGTGCATAAAATGGCACAAGCGAATAAAGCATACGCTCATATGGCTCGATACTAGTTTTTTAAATCTCCTCAAAAATTAAAAAGAATCTCATTCTCGGGGTTCTTTTTTTTAGTACACTTCTTTTTGGTAGCAGTCTTTACAGAGAATAATTTCAGGTTTTTGAGGAGAATAGCTGGTTTTTACTAATTTTTTACAGCGTCCACAAACGCCTTCGTATAATTTTAGAGGATTTCTTTTTGCCATTCGTGTGGTATGTCGACAAGAAGGACAATTTTGAGGAATCGGAATTTTTAATTTTTTATAAAAAGAAATTTCTGGAAGAATAATTTTGAAATTTTTCCCACAATGACATTCAAATATTTCCGTACTGAGTGTGTCTGAAATCTCTTGCGTATCGTTTGGTATCACACATGTCTGAGGGATTAATTCTTTTTTTGGTTCTTCATACCACCGAAATCCCTGAGAAATAGCGCTTGTAAAAGATAGAGGGAAAGCATCCATTGCCATTGTTTCGTTATAACCAAAAGGACAAAGAGCAATAGGAAAAAATTCACCATATTCTCCAGTTTTCCGCATGTGGGTAAGAATTTTTTCCTTTCATACCCAGTATTCCGATTCGGAATATTTTTTATTTAAGATACAAAATTTTTGTTTTTTCAATCCTACACAGCCAAAACAGTGGGATGAACTAAAGCATTCCGCACAATACTCACAATTATTCATGTTACTTTGGCAGTTTACACAAAACTTAAGATTGTATACTTGGTCACCACACGAACAAGACTGATACAACAGTTCTGCCTTATTCCCCCATGAATTATAATCCACACTTGTTTTTACTCCTAAACTCAGCTTTGCGCAGTAAGCACAATCTTCTAAATCAACACTATCAAAACAATTATGAGAATTTTTAGAATGGAAAAGATGATCTCCCGTACTATTTTCATTGTGCTCCCCTTTTATATTTTTATGAGGTTGAGTACGAAAAAATCGGAGACACTCATTTTGAATTTTTTCTCTTCCCACTTTTGTAGAGAGGAAAAATTTAATTTTCCATTTCTCATACTCTTCTTTTGAATATTGTTTATTAAAAATCATATACTGTTTTTGGCGTTGATTTATGCAACCAATACAGTGCGCGCAAGATATACAATTTTCTAAAAAATAGCTTTCTTGACAGCTTTGACAGTCTTTTGAATAAAAGAGCTCATAACATTTTGTACAATCCACGCACTCGTAACACCATTCACATTCGTAACATACAGAACAATCAGCCACAGCATTACATTTTTTTAAGAGGTTTGAATACAAACATCCTTCACAATAATCGCTCTCCGCAATGAGATAACAATTTTTAACATAGGCAGTACAGTTATTATATTCGCTATTTTGGGTGGTTCCTATCGTATTAAAAAGGGAAAGATGAGGAGTTTTATTTTTTAAAGTTGCATATTGCTCAAAAAATGGTTTTTTAAAATCAAAGTCTTGTCCGTATGCCAAACCATCCCAACCGTCACCCCACCAAGATTCCGGGCTATACACGGGGAATGGTTGATGTTGATGATATTGAGAAAGTGTTGTTTTACCCGTAAAATTACAAGTTCTGTAGTACAGTGTTTTTGGATTTCTCTCCATAAAACGCCGAATAAGACGACATTCTGGACAATTTTTAGGAGGAGGAACCCCCATTTTTTTATAAAACTCAGTATCCCAATCTGTATTTTTAAATTCTTTTTGGCATTGAAGACAGATATTCATATTTTTTATAATAAAAAATCTTCTGCAGTTATTTTATTTTCATAAAATGCTTTTCCAAAAATAACACCTTTTACACCTATTTTCGCTAATTCATCCATATCTTTTTTACCAGAAACCCCGCCAGAGGCAATAATATCTATTTTTGGAAATTTTTTACAAAGTTTTTGAAAAATCTCAAGCGGTGGCCCACACAGAGTTCCATCGGTGGCAATATCAGTAAAAATAAGAGTTTTAAGAGCATGGTTTTGTTGAAGATATTCTATAAAATCTTCGGGAGGAGTATGTGAAACAGATTCCCATCCATGTGTTGCCACTTTTCCTTCTTTTGAATCCACTCCGACTACTACTTTTTCACTCCCAAAAAGATGGAAACAAGAGGTTAAAAATTCTGGATTTTGTAATGCGCTCGTTCCTAAAATAATACGAGAAACCCCAATAGAAAAAAGGAGCTCGGCATCTGCAATATTTCGGATCCCACCCCCTACCTCAACAGGAACAGATGAATTTTTTATAATCTGCGAAATGGTAGCTACATTTATAGGATAGCCTGCTTTTGCGCCATCGAGATCCACCACATGTATTCCGTACGCAAATGTAGAAAAAGTTTTGGCAAGATTCTCAACAGAAAATTGATCTCCATAATTTGTTTCCTGTGCATAATCTCCTTTTAAAAGCCTCACTGGCTTTCCCGCTCGTATATCTATGGCAGGCCAAATTTGAAAAGTGGAATCCATTATAAAAATTTTGAAAATTCCTAAAATCTAGAATATTTTTAAAAAGAAGAACAAGTAATTTCCTAAATTATAATTTTTTAAAAAATACTCAATCTTCAGAATAAATTTTCATTTTTACAGGAGATTCAGAGGCAGATACCAAAATACTCCTCATTATTTTTATTGTTTCTACCGGATATTTCCCTTTTCCTGTTTCTGCTGAAAGCATCACTGCGCTTGCACCTTGCCATACCGCAATGGCAACATCTGTAATTTCCGCTCTGGTAGGACGAGGATTCCCAATCATAGATTCCATCATTTCTGTAGCCACTACACAAAAAATCCCATGTTTTTGACACACGAGCACTAATTCTGCTTGTTTTCCTGGAAGATCTGCGAACGGAGTTTCTACGCCCAAGTCTCCTCTGGCAACCATAATTCCATCTGCTATTTGTGCAATTTTTTCACGATTGTTATATCCCGTAATATTTTCTATTTTTGCCCATATTTTTACATTTGGTTTTCCTGCCTTTTTACATATTTCTTTCACTTCTGCAATACATTCCGCATCCCGTGCAAATGAAAGGGCAATAATATCAATCCCTTCTGCCAGTCCAAATTCAATATCTTCTCTATCTGAAGCCGTAAGAGTTGGGAGTGATACATTTTTCCCAATAAGATTTACGTGTTGACGAGATTCAAGCGTTCCAGGATAAATTACTTGCGTTACCACTTCTGTATTATGAATTTCCAGTACTCGAACAATAATAAGCCCAGAATTGATAGAAATCTCATCTCCTACGGAAACATCAGTATGGAAACCTGCATGATTTACAAAAATAATTTGTTCTGCAAGATTTACATTTTCCAGTTTAGTGGTGAGGGTGAGCCAAGAATTTGCACTGAGTACTATTTTTTCTGAAAGATCTCCGGTACGCATTTCTGGACCTTTAGTATCCAAAACAATAGGAATAAGAGGGGTTGTTTCCCTAATATTTTTTATAACATTTCCATGCCAAGCATGATTCCCATGAGAAAAATTTAAGCGGAAATGAGTAACCCCCGCAGAAACTAATCCTTCAAGAATTTTTGGCGATTCACTCGCCGGACCAACGGTCGCAACAATTCCAGTCATAATAATTTGTAAAAATAAATAGCAAAAGAAAGACTAGCGTATTTTAAAAAATAAAAAAAGGATATTTATAAAAGTCCAATTCTCTGTTTTACCATTTCCAATTTTTGACGAGCGATATGATTTGCTTTTTCTGCACCTATTTTCATTATTTCTTGAATATACTCAGGATTTTCTTGAAATAATTTTCGTTTTTCCCACAGAGGACTCAGTGTGTGTTTTACGGCATCGAACAGTATGTTTTTTGCCTCTCCGTAGCCCATTCCCCCATTTTTATATTTTTGCCGTAATGGTTCTAAATCGGATGCCGATAAAAATAAACGTGCCAGCTGGAAAACGGTGCAAGTATCTGGATTTTTTGGCTCTGATACGGGAATAGAGTCGGTAACAATTCCCATAATTATTTTTTTTATCTCATTTTCTGTTGCAAATACGGGAATAATATTTCCATAACTTTTGCTCATTTTTTGACCATCCGTTCCGGGAATAATTCCTGTTTCTTCCGCAATAACCGGTTCTGGAAGAAGAAATGTATCTCCAAAAAGTGTGTTAAATTTTTGAGCAATATCACGCGCCATTTCGAGATGTTGTTTTTGATCTTTTCCAACCGGAACAAAATGTGGTTCGTAGAGTAAAATATCCGCTGTCATGAGAATTGGATAGGTAAAAAGCCCCGCGGAAGCCTCTATCCCTTTTGCTTTTTTGTCTTTAAACGAGTGGGCTCTTTCTAAAAGACCCAGTGGCGTTATACATGATAAAATCCAGGAAAGCTCACTATGAGCAGAAACATCACTTTGGCGGAAAAAAAGTGTTTTTTGGGGATCCAAACCACACGCCAAAAGATCTCCTATGAGATTGAAAATAGAACTTTTAAGACGTTTTTGGTCTTGCACGGTTGTAAACGCATGAAGATCTGCTAAAAAAAGAACCGATTCGTCATAGGTGTGTGCCAAACGTAACGCAGGCAATACCGCCCCAAAATAGTTCCCTAAATGCAATGTGCCAGAGGGCTGAATACCCGTAAGAATACGCATACCAAAACAAAAATATACATTTAATATTGTTTCAAAAAATATTGACAAAAGAAAGAAGAAAGCCCAAAGTGCCGACCTATTTTAAAAACCACTTATTATATGGCTAAATCACTAAAAATGCCATTGCCAAGTATAAAAAGCATAAGGTTAGAATATTACCAAAAGGTGGAAAGTGATAACCCTGATGTACATTTTGACTATCCTACTCCCACAAATAAGAGAACTATGATTACAAATGAGACCAGAGCTAATGCACATAAAAAACCAAATAATTCTCGCATCCGTAAATCAGGAAGATTGGCAATATTACAAAAAGAAAGAAATGTATTCATACAAATCGAGGAATTAAGGAGAAAAATGCAGAGAGTTCTTCGTGGGAAACAAACAGGAATAAGCATCGTTGATATTCAGGAACAGGCAGATGAAGAAGCTATCGTTTCTTTAGAGAGACTTTCAAGAAAAGATGGAAAATGGAAAATGACGATAAAAAACATTAAAGATCTTATGGAAAAATTAATGAATGAAATATATTTGCAAAATAAAACCGCCACATTAATACCGGACTGGAAAATAGAGCAGATGAGAATAAATTTGCAAAATAAAGCCAAAACACCAATACCTGACTGGAAAATACAACTGATGAAAATGAAAAAAAATCTGAAACCCCAAAAAAGTGATGGGAAGGAGAAATAAAAAATATTGAGAATCAGTCTTTAAAAATTTCCTTCATGTATATCGCTTTTTTAAAATTCTATTTTTTGCACGTCCCCTATTTTTTGTCCTAAAAATTGGGATCCCAATTCTGCAAAGCGTTCTGGACAATCGGTAGTAAAAAACTGGCGCGTACCGTTTTGGGAAAGGGTTTGAGCAATTTCTTGGTGGAGATGTAGGTATTCTTTAAATTTTTGTGCTTGGGCTTTCCCAGAATTTATGAGTATGCAATTTTTCCCCATTTTTTTTGCAAATTCTTTTTCCAAAAGTGGGTAATGTGTACAGCCCAAAATAAGCGTATCAATATGGCAGGATTTCAGTTTCAGGAGATATTTTTTCAGAATCATGCGTGTTTCTGGCTTTTTTATCCATCCTTCTTCTATTAAAGGCACCAAAAGCGGACAACTTTGCGAAAATACTTTTGGAATTTTTTGCGCTTTTTTTGAAGCAGGATGATACAAAAATACACTTCTTTTCAAAATTTCTTTTTCAAAATTCCCCGCCACAATAGTTCCACGCGTTCCCACCACTCCAATATTTCCATATTTTGTTTTTTCTAAAGCCTCTTCCACTGCTGGAATAAGTGCACCCAACACTTTTTTTTCATTCCCATATTTTTGTTGCAAAAAACGGAGTGCATCGGTACTGGCGGTATTACAGGCGAGTAAGACCATTTTTGCACCCTTAGAAAACAGAAATTCTACGCCTTCCTGTGTATATTTTATCACCGTTTCTGTACTTCTGTTCCCGTACGGCGCACGGGCACTATCTCCCAAATACAGCATATCATGCTGGGGAAACAGTTTTATCAACTCTTTTACTGTAGAAAGTCCGCCAAATCCAGAATCAAAAACACCAATCATACATTCGTAACATAAGTGTGAAGAACATCTTTATAAAAAATGTTTGCCATAGCATCCCACTGAGGAATAGTTATATTTTGAGCCCTACAATCCCTGTCTATTCCCAATATATCAAAAATTTTTAAAATTTCCGCCTCTGTTTTTAAAAACTGTTTCATAAGAACATTTTTCAGTTTTTTTCGAGGCTCTTTAAACCCGTTTATCAGCATTTCAAAATACAATTTTGGAGGAAGTACAGAAAGCGGAGTTTCAAAAACATCAATCACCAAAACGGCGGAACACACTTTTGGAGGCGGGAAAAAGCTATTTGCTGGAACCAAAAACGCAATCCGTGGAGTTCCATACGTTTTTACAAGCGTAGAAAGCAGAGAATCTTTTCCTTCTTTACACGCAATGCGTTCTGCTACTTCTTTTTGCATAAGAATTACCATTTTTGTGGGTTTGTGCCCACAGTCCACCAAAAATTTCCGCAAAATAGGAGAAGTAAGCTGGTAGGGAATATTCGCAATACATTTATATTTTTGCACCGGAGGCACAAAACCCAAAACATGTTGATGAAAAATTTCTAGTCGATTTTTCCAGGGAGATGTCGCATCTTTCAGCGCTGGAATAATATTTTCATCTATTTCTACCGCATCTACGGTTGCTCCTGTTTTTAAGAGTTCTCGGGTTAAAACCCCATGCCCTGGACCAATTTCCACCACTCGTTCTTCTGGTTGTATTTCCCCTAATATCACTATTTTCTCCAACACTTCTTTATTTACCAAAAAATGTTGTCCAAGATCTTTTTTTGTCCACACATGATGTTTTTTTAAAAAATTTCTGAGTTCTTGTGGGTTGGTAAGGTCAAAATCTTCACGCATGGGAAAGGGATAAGGAGAAATTATTTTCAGTATACACTTTTTTGGTAACACTGTTGGCAATACACGTGTTCTGGTCTTTTGGGATCATAAGAAGAAAGAAATTGTACTTTTTCTTTACATTCTGGATTATCACAAGTCCTTTCCCAAAATTTTCGGGGATTTCGTTTTTTCATGCGAGCTATGCGTCGGCACTCAAAACATTCATGGGGAATGGGATACTCGTATTTTTGATAAAATTCCATTTCTTGCTGGATTATTTTGTAATTTTTTTTGCAGGTTTCGCAGGCAAGTATCTCTTGGCAAATGGTTTCGGGAACAGTTTTTATATCATCTGGAATTTCTAAAATTGTTTCTTTCCCATATGATCCATGGATATTGTTTTGCCAGCGCCAACCATTTGCCAAAACTTGCTGCTTTGATAACGGATACCAAAGTTGCGCAGTACTTTCGTTATAGCTTATTTGACTGTGTGCTAGAGGAAAAAATTCACCAAACTCTCCATCTTTTTTCATCTTTTCTACCAGGCGTTCCCGAAGAGCAAAATATTCTTTTTTGGAATATTGCTGATTGAGAATACAATATTCATTATGATTAAGCCCAAAACACCCAAAACAGTCTCTACTGCTATACGATTCAATGCAGTAGGTGAGGTTCGTGACTTGCCAAAGACAGAGATAGCAAAAGTGGATGTTATACGCATTTGTTCCAATCATTGCTCCTTCATAGCAGAGTTCCGCATTTACTCCATACTGGTAAATATCGTAACAAGAACGAACTCCTAATTGCATTTGGGAGCAATATTTCGACTTTTCAATATCACTCGCATCAAAACAAAAAAACGAATCTTTTGCGTTATACAAATGATCCCCCAAAGAATTCTCGATCATGTTATTTTGGAGGTATCGGTACGTATGCTTTTTTTGAAATTCTTCAAAATGGGCTTTGTATTTTTGGACGAAAGTATGGGATCCCATGTTTACTTGCACTATTTTTTTTTCGTATGCATCTTTAGTGAGTTGCTCATTAAGAAAGCAATATTTCTTATTTCGAAGTCCAAAACACATAAAACAATGCAAACAATTAACACAATCGCGAAGGAATGAGCTAAACCCACAACTAAAGCAGTCTTGACTCCAAGAAAGATGAGAACAGTCCTTCACATCAATGCATTCATAACAAAACTGAGAAGAGTGACAATAATGAGTATCAATACAATTTTGCACCTTTTTTAACCCATACCCATAGTAACAATCTTCTGCAAAAGTGGCATGAAAAATCATATAACAATTTTTTTCTTGTCCAGCATGGTGTGTGTATTCACTGTTTATAGCACCAATATCAACAGAAACACAACAATGAGGGACTTGTAATTGCAGATCATGAAACTGTTCAAAAAAAGATTTTTCCCAGTCTATTTTTTTTGCATACGTTAAAGGATCCCATTTTTCACTCCACCAGCATTGTACGCAGTACACAGGTCTCGGATTGTCTTTTCCAAATTGTGCAATTACTTTTTTCCCACAAAGTTTGCAGACATTTTGATATAAGTACATTTCATTACACCACGCCATTCGTCGCATTTCACGACAGGAAGGACACCATATTGGCACTGGAACACTTATGTTTTCGTAATATTTTTTATCGTCTTCGCCAATGGTAAAACTGCAATAACAATTCTTGCATTCCATATTTAAATCGCTATCCTCGTCAACCATGCCTCATATTCTGGTGCTTTTCCCTGCACCGCATCAAAATATTTTTCACGAATAATTTTTGTTATTGATCCTTCGTTTCCGTCGGCAATAAGGCGGTCATCCAATTTCCCAATAGCAGAAACTTCCGCTGCACTTCCCGTAAAAAACAACTCATCCGCTTCAAAAAGTTCTTCTGGAGAAATTTCTTTTTCTGTAACACTGTAGCCCAGGTCATTGGCAATAGTCATTACCGAATCACGCGTGATACCGGGCAAAATACTACCAATTGCAGGCGTAAAAATTTCTCCGTCCTTTACTAGAAAAATGTTTTCTCCAGGACCTTCGGCAACATTGCCATTAAAATCCAGCAGAAGCGCTTCGTCATACTCTCCTTCTATATCTTGGCTCGCAAAAATGGAATTAGCGTAATAACCAGAAATTTTTGCATCAGCAATAATGCTTTTAGGATGAATACGCATATATTTTGAAATTTTCACAGAAAGAGGACGATCGGCAAGATATTTTCCCCATCCCCACGCCGCAATAAGAGTTTCTACTGGCGCACCTTTTGGGTTTAATCCCATTTTTTCTCCGTAAAAAGCCAAAGGACGAATATATCCTGAAGAAATCCCATTTTTTTTGAATAGCTCAATATGTGCAGCATTTATTTCTTCCTCCGAAAATGGAATGTGCATTTTAAGGGTAGAAGCAGAGTAAAAAAGTCTTTTTGTATGGTCTGCTAAACGAAAAATAGAAGTTTCCTGTTCTCCTGTTTTATAAAACCGTTCACCCTCAAACACCGCACTTCCGTAATGCAAAGAATGGGTAATAACATGAATTTTTGCATCTTCCCATCGAATAATTTCCCCATTAAACCAAATGTAAGGTGGCTTTTCCATACAAAAAAGAAAAAGAATGCCAAACGGCAAAAAGAGTATAAAAAAAAAGAACGCTCACGACAAGCGCCAGCGTTCTTTTGTATCTGCCTATTTTTTTATAAAACACAAAAATTATTGAGCAATTTCGAGTGATGGCAAGGTGATATAATTTTTAGGTTCCTGCACTACAACATTTTCGACCTTTTTTACAGCAACATCTGCAGTAATATTTAAGCTTTTTACATCTCCCGTATTTTTAAGAGAGAAAAGAAAAGAGCCGTTGGTAATAATTTTTTTCTGAGTATCTACCGTAATAGCATACGAAATATTCATATTTTTTATAGATTTTTTTATCTTTGAAAATTCCTTCTTTGAAAGTGTTCCATCATTTACAGAATCCATAAGAACTGTTTTATTAAGAGAAATAGTATATACTATTTTTCCATTTTCTTCTGGCGATTTTACTATTGTAAAA
>CAIRYL010000135.1 GCA_903882825.1 uncultured Candidatus Peregrinibacteria bacterium
CATACTTGACGAAGAATTCCTAATAACTCTTTATGCAAATTCCTACATTCATCTATTTCTTCTGGATTAAGAGTATTTAAGCTCTCATTAAAATTGGGTAAATTCTCAGTTAATATTGGAGGAATCTTCAGACCACGCAGAAATCTCTCTTCACCTTGATATATCATTACTAACAGATCTCCAAAATTATCTTCTTCTTCTTGTTCCTGTAACTTTGCAACCAGCTTCATTTTTTCCCTATTGAATTTCGAATCTATGAAATTCTTAAATTGTATACGTATGTTTTCAATCCTCTGTATCACGGGATTTTCGCTTTCTTTTCCTTCAATAATATGGGAAATATTAATAAGAAGATTCTCAACCTGTTTCCCATTTTTTGGGGCATCTGTTCGTTTTAAATATTCTACAGATTCAGCTTTATTACCTGAAACAAATAATGTATCTGTTTTGTTTCCCATAAAAAAGTTTGTAAAAAAATAAAGGTGGAACTTTGCTCTTTCCTGCTTTCTTTTGTCAAGTTTTTTTGTATATTTATATGTAAAAAGGCTCCATACTTTCCTTCGGGAGAGTATGGAGCCAGAAAATTTTTCATAATTTTTTACCTCCCCAACTCCTTTAAAAACTCTTCTACTCCCATTTTCTCATCTTTTTCTTCTCCATATTTTCGCACGCTAATGGTTATTTTTGAAAAATCAATTTCTTGTGAGGGCTTATTGCAATAAGCCCCTACTTCGGTGTCGCCTAAAATAACCGCATACGGCACTTTTGCCTTTTGGCAGTTTCGTATTCGTTTTCCTAAACTATCAGAAGAATCGTATATCTCCAGCCGCGCGCCATTTTTTTTCAGGTATTTCGCCAATTCGTATGCAAAATCTTCGTGGGCGGTGTTCACGGGTAAAATATGCGCTTGTATGGGGGAAAGCCAGGCAGGAAAAGCACCCGCAAAATGCTCAATAATAACACTCATAAACCGTTCCAAACTTCCTGCAATCGCTCGATGAATCATAACGGGTCTTTCTTTTTCGCCCTTTTCATTCGTGTATTCCAGCCCAAACCGTTCGGGTTGTACAAAATCAATTTGCACCGTTGCTAGTTGCCATTCTCGTCCAATAGCATCTTTAAATTGAAAATCTAGTTTTGGTCCGTAAAACGCTGCTTCGCCTTCTACTCGTTTGTAATTGAGGTTTTCTTCCTGTGCAATTTCTTCCAAAAATTTTTCTGCTATATCCCAGTTTTTTACGTCTCCTAAATATTTTTCTGGTGTTTTGGTATCGCGTACCGATAAAGAAACCCAAAAATCTCCCGGGTGAAACATTCCTAACTTTGTATAAAATTGACGAATAACTTCTACAATATTTTTTGATTCCTGTTTTACCTGATCAATTCTACAAAATGAGTGTCCATCGTCTTGAGTAAGACTTCGTACACGGGAAAGTCCTAAAAGTTCTCCTGGAAGTTCGTCACGGTAACATGTAGTGGTTTCGGCGTATCGAATAGGAAGATCACGATAACTTCGCATTTTTGATGCGTAAATTTGCGTATGATGAGGGCAGTTCATGGGCTTCATCACAAATTCGGTATCCTGTTTTCCACGCACATGAAAAAGATCATCTTTAAATTTTTGCCAGTGTCCAGAAGTTTCGTACAAATCTTTTTTGGTGATATGTGGGATATGCACTCGTTCGTACCCATATTGAGATTGAATTCCCATAATAGTTTCCTCTATTTTATGCCGAATAAATGCACCTTTTGGTGTAAACAGTGGAAGCCCCGGACCCACTTTTTCGGAAAAAGTAAAAAGATCCAGTTCCGCTCCCAGTTTTCGATGATCTCTTTTTGCTGATTCTTCTAATTGGGTTTCGTATGCTTGTAAATCTTCTGCTGTTGCAAATGCTACACCATAAATTCGTGTGAGCATGGTTTTTTCACTGTCTCCTCGCCAATAGGCTCCGGCGGTTTTGGTGAGCTTAAAAACACCCAGTTGTCCGGTACTTTCTAAATGTGGTCCGGCGCACAAATCTATATAAAATGGTTTTTCTACGTCTCCAAAAAGGTAGAACGAAAGTTTTTCTCCTCGCATAAGAATTTCTTCAATAAGCTCCATTTTGTACGGATCCTCTCTTAACCCCCGAGTGAACTCTGGGGGTAAATCGTCGAGAGACGAAACAATTACTTGTTTTATGGGGAAATCTTTATTTACGATCCAGCGCATTTTTTTCTCGATTTCTTTTAACCCCTGACTTAAGTCGGGGGCTTTATCCCCAAAATCAAAATCTTGATAAAAACCGGTATCGGTCCATGGACCTACTCCAAGGCGAATTTCTGGAAAAATCATTTTTACTCCAGCGGTCATAATATGGCTTGCAGTATGGCGACGACGAAGTTCAATATCTGTGTTGGACATAAAAAATAAAAAAGTTATTAAGGAGGGGCTTTTGTATAGTATCAAAAAATCATCACTTCTCCATCTTTTAGGGCTATAAATGGAATTTTATTTTCAATACAATATTCTATTTCTTGGTCTATCAGTTCCGTTTCATGATGTTGTGATTTGTAATGAGGAAGAAACGCGTATTTTATAAACCCTAGCCCATTCCAAAGTGCTTCTTGCATTTCTGGGTACGGAAAGTCTTCGGAGTTATCCACAATTTTATACGCATCAAGATGAGGGGATAAAACGCATGCTGCGGCGCTATATCCGCTATACACAAAATTTGTGGACTGTAAGTTTTTCAGAATTTCATCGAAGCCCGAAAGTTTCATCGCTTGGCGGAGAATAAAAACATTTCCTCCGCTTATAAAAACGCCATCAAATATTTGCAGCACTTTTTGCAAAGCGTCTTGTTTTCCAAAAAAATCTCTCAGATCAAGCTGTTCTACTAAAAATCCGATATCTTTTAGTAATTGTATATCTTCTTTAATATGCCCTGAAAGCCATTCGCTTTTCACTTTTTTGGAATCCAGAGCATTGGCAATATATGCAATTTTTTTTTCTCCTGAACAAAGTTTTTTCAGTTTTTCTGTTTTGTTTCCGAGTTTAAAAGAAGATAAATAAAACTTCATATTTTTACAAAATCCAATGCCATCCTATCAAAAGAATGGTGAACTACAAAATTTTCCATTAACCCTATTTTTCGCTACATTTTGGAAAAAGATTTCGCTTTGAAAAAGACACTTGTTTCTCGCATAATGTAGGTAGTTCTTCTTTTTTATGGCAATTTCTACGAGTTTTATTCCTACTCCTTCGGCTTCTACTCCTGAAGAAAAAAATTTTGAAATAGGGCTGAGACCTTCAAATTTTGAAGAATTCGTGGGGCAAGAACAAATAAAAAAAAATCTTAAGGTTTTTATTGAAGGTGCCAAAAAACGGAAAGAACCTCTCCATCATGCTCTTTTGTCTGGTCCTCCGGGGCTTGGAAAAACAACACTGGCGAGTATTATTGCCCGAGAAATGGGTGGAAATTTAAAAATTACTAGTGGTCCTGCTATTGAAAAATCTGGTGATTTAGCCGCTCTCCTCACTTCACTGGAGCCGAATGATATTTTATTTATTGATGAAATTCATCGTCTTAAAAAACCAGTGGAAGAAATTTTGTATTCTGCAATGGAAGATTTTGCGCTTGATCTTATGGTCGGGAAAGGTGCAGGCGCAAAATCTATGAGACTTTCACTTCCTCCGTTTACGCTTTTGGGGGCAACGACCAAAATGGGATCTCTTTCGGCACCACTGCGAGATCGATTTGGTGGGATTTTTAAATTTCAGTTTTATACAGGGCATGAAATGGAACGTATTTTACAGCGAAGTGCTCATATTTTAGGTATTTCATTGCATGTTTCTGCGGTTTCTCTTGTTTCAAATGCGTCTCGATCTACTCCGCGAATAGCGAATCGTTTATTGCGTCATTTGCGAGATTTTGCAAATGCACAAAATTCTCAAACCATTACTTCCGAAATTGCCACAAAATCGTTTCAGGCATTAGGAATAGATGAAAGTGGTCTTGATGCGCATGATCGTCAATTTTTAAGCCTTATTGTTGAAAAATTTGGAGGTGGTCCAGTTGGTATTTCTACACTTTCAGCCGCACTTTCTGAAGATAGAGAAACCATTGAAGAAATTATTGAACCATATTTATTGCAATGTGGATTTTTAGACAGAACCCCAAAAGGACGTATTATTACCGAAAGAGGGAAACAATTATTTGGAAAACTCCAAAAAAATACGCTTTTTTAATGTTTCTAAAATGTCTCATGGTGTATTTTGTAAAAATTCCTGAAGAGTTTGGAAATATAAAGAAAATGATTCGTTATACCACCCATCATTATGGGCTCCAGAAATTTTAAAAAATTGTTTGGGATTGTTGGCTCTTTTAAAAAGCTCTTCACTTTGAGAAAAAGGGATCATTTCATCTTGTAGGCTGTGAACAATAAGGATTTTTGAGGAAATATTTGGTATTTTTTCTGTGCTTTTAAAATGAAACCGAAGGATAAAATGGGTAGGAAGATACCAAAAATCTTTCCGAGCCATATCGTCGAGTGACGAAAAGCTTGATTCTACAATAACGGCAAATATTTTTTTATTTTGAGCAATCTCAATGGCAACGGCTCCTCCTAGTGAATGTCCCCAAAGAATAATATTTTCCAGAGAAATATGTTTTTCTTCTTGAAGATATGTGAGTGCAGAGTTGGCGTCTGTATATATATCAGATTCTTGTTGAATTTCTCCACTACTTTTTCCATAGCCTCGATAGTCAAAAACCAGTGCATTTACATGAAGTTTTTGAAACATTTCTAGTCGAGTTTTGAGTCGAGATATATTTCCTGCATTTCCATGGAAAAATAAAACGGTCTTTTGTGCATTATTATCCAGGTACCATCCATGAAGGTCTTTGTTATCTGGTGTTTTAAAGAAAATTTCTTGTATTTTTGGTTCTGGAATATATCCTATATTTTGAGAAGGGAAAAATATAAAATTTTTTTG
The DNA here is from genome assembly GCA_903882825.1 of uncultured Candidatus Peregrinibacteria bacterium. Lineage (GTDB taxonomy): Bacteria > Patescibacteriota > Gracilibacteria > CAIRYL01 > CAIRYL01 > CAIRYL01. The sequence goes on from CAIRYL010000135.1 coordinate 4,979, forward strand.
AAAAAAGAACATAAAAATACAGATGCCTGTGTAGAAGAGGAGTGTTACAAATGCGAACCATCCTGTTATTTTGAGGAATCGCCTATAGAAGGGAAATTTCATCATATATAAAAATTATAATTTTTTCTCTACAATAGGGGAATATTCTCGGGAGATACTTTCCCAAATTTCTACACTTTTAAGTGGTATTGGGGAATGAATGCGTACAACAGAAAAAAGAAGTCCCAAAATAAAATCTTCCTCAAATGCCTGAAGACGAATGCAAATTGTTTTTTTCAAAGGAGAAAGAGTCGCAAAAGAAATGGTTTTTAATAGTAAAAATGGAATTTTTATGCTTTTCAGAGGTGCACAAGAGGCATGAAATACTCCTTCTAACGAGTCACAATACACGAAAGAATCATTTTTTTCTGTAAATATTTTTTCGCATCCATGACAATGTTTATAAGAGGGGAGTATCCCTAAAATTTTAAAAAATCTGAATAAAAAACCAATGACACTCATTTTTTTATGAATGGGAATCTCAATAAAATCATTCCAGAGATGAAATATTTCAGGAAGCACCTGATTTTCGACAAGAAATCGGCGAGAAATTTCGGAACAGAGCGACAAAAAAACAAATGTAGAAATCTTTGTTTCTGGTTTTTTTAAAAGAGAGGCTCGAATAAGGATTGGAATTTTTTCAGATTTTTGATGTGTTCCCAGTCTTTCGTATGTAATACAAAAAAATGGCTGTAAAATACCGCATAATCTACTTTCTTTTTTTTTAATCCCCTTGGCAACCACGGTTATTTTCCCTTCTTGTTCCGAAAAAATTTCTAAAAACGCGTCTGCCTCATTCATCGGTCGAGAGGCAAGAATAATGGCATTTCCAGTGACGATTTGAGGCATGGAGAAAGAAAAATATGGGTGAAATTTACTCTCCGCCTGCGAGTAAATTCTTTTGTCTTAAATATTTTTCCACTGTTCCAAACGAAACGAGTAATGCTATGAAAATTACTCCAAAAGAAAATTCTGGAAGAAAATTATAAAATTCATTGAGGAGGAGGTTGAGGGTATCTGCCATTTGACGTTTTGTGGCATCTGCTTCAAAAACAGTAAGAACTTGAGGAATAACGCTATACCAAAGAACAAAAAGGATTCCAATGCCCATTACTCCTCCGGCAAGGGTAATAAACATTCCTTCCAAAAGAAAAGGAAGTCGAATAAGCGTATGTGAGGCTCCTACAAGACGCATAATAAAAATTTCTTTTTGTCGAAGTGCAAAAGAAGAAGAAATAAATGCTCCTAAAATAGAGAGAATTGCGAAAAAGAAAATAAGGGCCAATGAATAAATACCAGTTTGTAAAAACCCCAAAACATCCAATACTCGTTCTGCTCTTATTCGTTCTTTTTCATTTTCTTTCATTAGTTCTGTATCAATTACTCCGGAAAAATCAGCCGAAAGAAAATATTGTTGGAGTTCGCCAATGGTCATATTTTTGGGTATCACTTCGAGTGATGCTCGAAATGTTTTTTGGAGATCGTCGTGTCGTAGAATAAATTCAAATTCTTGAGGATATTTTTGTCGAAACTGTTCACGATTTTCGTCTTGTGAAAAAAACTGGTATCTCTCAATTTTTTGTTCTTGTTTTAATTTTTCTAAACGATTGAGTGTCATTGTTATTTTATGTTCAGAAATTTCTTCTACAAAGAAAAAAGCAAGATCTACTTCTTTTTCGGCGGTATTTATTCCCTGTTTGGTAATAATTCCCATGAGCAGAAGCAGGAAAATAAGAAAAAAAAGAACAGATAAAAAGACGATTGTCCAAATACTTTGTACCGGAGAACGGAGAAATGGTTCAAAAGCCGGTCGGATGAATCGCATAAGGTTTTGCATACGTCTATAATTTTGCCGAAAATGATTTTAAACTGCAAGAGATGCGCTCAAAGAAGTATCGCTTTCTTTTCAGTTTTTTTATAAGTTTCTAAAGTGTGATGATTTAAAATGCTCTGGATAATGAGCAGAAAGCCGAACAATTTGAGTATGAGGCAGAAGGGATTTTAAAATTTCAAGATTATTTTGTGGTTTGGATAATTCTGATGAATATTCTTTATTTTCTGGGTTTTTCGGGATGAGCTGGTCGTATCCCAGCGCAATAATATCTGGTTGTATTTCACAGGGGATTTTAAAATAATCGTGTTCATCGCCTAAAATAACAGTATTTACAAATTTTAAAGCACTCAGATGGTCTTTTCTTTCTTGCTCTGAAAAATGAGGAACATGCCCTTTCATTTTTTGAATGGATACATCACGTGCCAATACGACCGTAAGATGTTCTCCTAGTTTTTTTGCTTCTTTCAAAAATTCCGTATGTCCAGGATGTACAATATCAAAACTGCCAAAAACGAGGACTTTATATGCCACAACACTTCTTATATTTTTTCCCACTTCCACAAAAACAAGGATCATTTCTCCCAATGGTAGAAATATTTTTTACTGTTCCTTCATCTGCTAAAACTTTTACGTGGGTCACATTTCCCGAAAGTCCTTTTGAAGAAACGGGAGGTTTGGCCAATGGACCAGTAAAAGAAAGATTTTCTTCAATTTCATCTTCATTGGTTTTTATTTGCATTTTTTCAATTGGATTTTCTGGAAGACGAGTTTCTACTTCAATATGAAACAGTGTTATCAGCGTTCCTCTTCTAATATCCGCTAAAAGTTTTTCAAAAAGTAAATATGCATCTGCTTTAAATTCCATTAGTGGATCTCTTTGTCCATATGCGCGAAGTGCTACCTGTTCCCTGAGCTGTGTCATGGCTTCTAAATGTTCCATAAACAGAAGATCGATATTGCGAAGATATACCATTCTTTCCGCAGTTCTTGCAATTTCTTCCGATGGGAATCGTGATTCTTTTTCGTGGTATGATTGAGTGAGATATTCTACTGCCGTTGCAGACAATGATTCTTCATTTTCTATTTCTTGGAGTAATTCAAGAGAGAGATTTTCAGAATGATGGATGCCAGAAAGGGCATTGTAGATTCCAGAAATATCCCATTGGTGTATTTCTCGATGTGCGATTGAGTTTTGTACAATATTTGATGCTTCACTTTCAATCATTTCTAAAATTTCTCCACGGATGTTTTCGTGCTCCAGCACTTTTCTCCGTCGTGCATAAATAATTTCTCGATGTCGATTCATCACATCGTCGTACTGAAGAACGTGTTTTCGTCGGTCAAAATGCAGTCCTTCCACTTTTTTTTGTGCACTTTCTATCCCAGAGCTAATAATTCTGTTTTGAATAGGGAGATCTTCCGGAACACTCATGGCATTCATCATCTCTAAAAGCCTGTCCGAACCAAAAAGTCGCATGAGTGAATCTTCGAGTGAAACGAAAAATTGTGTTTCTCCAGGGTCTCCCTGTCTTCCGGCGCGTCCTCTCAGCTGATTATCAATTCTTCGTGATTCATGACGTTCTGATCCTATAATAGCCAGTCCTCCGAGATCTTGTACTCCTACTCCGAGTTTAATATCGGTTCCACGTCCTGCCATATTCGTAGCAATGGTAATGGCGCCTCGTTCACCAGCTTTTGCCACAATTTCGGCTTCGCTTTCGTGGTGTTTTGCGTTTAAAACCTTATGTGGAATTTCTGCTTGTGTGAGAAGAGCGGAAAGAATTTCTGATTTTTCAATAGAAATAGTTCCAATAAGAACGGGTTGACCAGTTTTATATTTTTCTTTTACATGTTCTCTAATAGCCAAAAATTTTCCTTTTTCGTTTTTAAAAATAATGTCTGAGAGATCATTTCGTATTACTGGTTTATTTGGAGGAATGGGAAGAACTGGCA
>CAIRYL010000136.1 GCA_903882825.1 uncultured Candidatus Peregrinibacteria bacterium
GAAAATTTAGAAAATAGTGTTCACTCTTTTACCCAGAATTTACAAGAAAAAGGGTTTACCCCTCAGGAACATCACTTTTCTGTTACTGGACTTTGTAAAAATTGTACAACATAACGTTCTTTTTCTTTTTTTATGAAAAACCTGTTTTTTCTTTTCTTTCTTTTCTTTTTTACAGGTTGTGGACTCGTGTCTTCTCTCCCTTCTGTGAGTCCTACGGTTTCTCCTCCTGAAAAAAAATTAACCGTCGTTGCGAGTTTTTATCCACTGGCGTTTTTGGCACAAGAAATTGGTGGAGATACCGTTTCTGTAAAAAATTTGGCAGGAAATACCGAAGTACACGAATATCAGCCAAGCCCGCAAGAAAGAGTCCTATTACAAAAAACAGATATTATTCTTTTTCAAGGAGCATCTTTAGAGTCATGGACACACAACATTATTCCCGAACTCCAAAAGAAAGGGATAAAAACCATTTCTGTTTTAAACGAGATTCCTTCTCTTTCTGAAATACAAAAAGATGCCTCGTTTAATCCTCACACGTGGTTGGATCCCATATATGAAAAAGAAACTATTGCGATCATACTGAAGGCGTTTCAAGAAAGAGACCCTCAAAATGCCGAGTATTACCAGAAGAATGCGCTCATACTTCAGGAAAAATTTTCTCAAATTGATAATGAATATAAAAGAGTACTGCAAAATTGCCAAAAAAAGAGTGTTGTTGTTTCTCATAATGCCTTTGAATACGTTGCAAAACGGTATAAGTTTCAGACCTATTCTCTTTCGGGGCTTTCCCCTGAAGATGAGCCATCTGCAGAAAACCTTGCATATCTGAAAAAAGAAATTCAAAAGCAGGGGATTACGTATATTTTAGCAGAACAAAATACGGTTCAACGATTTTCTCAAACTCTCGCGAAAGAGACGGGGGTACAAATGCTTTCTATAAATACTTTGGAAACGGATACGGAAGAATTTTTTACGGCTGTGCAAAAAAATCTCAATAGTTTTTCTCTCGCTCTGGCATGCTCATGATTTCTGCACAAAATATGGGGGTACAATTTGAAGAAAATTTTGTATTACAAAATATCTCTTTTGAAGTACAAAAAGGGGAATATATAGGAATTATTGGACCAAATGGGGCAGGAAAATCGACACTTTTAAAACTTATTTTAGGAATGGTAAAGCCAACACAAGGAAGTATAAACGTTGCGGTTGGAGCACGATTTGGATATGTTCCTCAAAATTATCTTCCGAAAAATTTATTTTCTGTTTCGGTGCAAGAAATTTTAGAAATGGGACTCTCAAGAATTTCCTGTTGGAGAAATACTACAGAATCTCGAATTCTTCAGGAAAAAATAGAAATAGTGGGGCTTGATGCTTCATTTTTTAAAAAACCATTTCATGATCTTTCGGGTGGGCAAAAACAACGGGTTATTATTGCACGGGCATTACTTCAAGATCCGGAAATTTTATTATTTGATGAGCCACTCAGTGGCGTAGATTTCGCGACAAAATTACAATTATATGATGTTTTAGCAGAAATTAATACTCTTCAAAAAACGACTATTTTATTTGTTTCACACGAAGTGGAAAGTGTTGTGAACCGGTGTCATCGGATATTGTGTCTTAATAAAAAATTACACGAAGGGTGCCACCCGTTAGATTTTATAGTGGGAAAATCTTCTCTTTGTCCCACGGTTCCAATACCAGAAAAACTTCATCCTGTTCATCATCATCACGATCTTTCTTCTTCTTCATGCTAGAAATTTTTGAGTATGACTTTTTAGTGCGGGCGCTTTTGGTAGGTACTTTTTGTGCCGTGGTAACCGCGGTTGTGGGAAATTTTTTAGTGGCCAGTCGACAAGCAGTAGTTTCGGATATGCTGGCACATACCAGTTTAGCAGGAGTTGGACTGGGTATTTTTTTAAATATTTCACCTTCTTTTGTTGGAATTTTAGTTTCTATAGGTGCGAGTATTTTTTTATTTTTACTCGGATCTCAAAAAAAAATACCACAGGAAGCCATTTCGGTATTGTTGCTTACAGGAGGAATGGCTTTGGCATTACTGTTGGCACATCTTTCAAAAAATAATCCTGTGAGTTTTGAAACTTTTTTGTTTGGGTCTTTACTCACGATTACCAATTCCGAAGCGGTTCTTTTTGCCGTGTTGGGTTTGGGGATTTTGGTGTGTATTTTTTTGTTTTGGAACCGGTTTTTATGTCTTATTTTTGATATTGATTTTTTTAGAAGTCGTTTTCGATTTTCAATTTTTTTTGAAATTTTCTTTCTCATGATGGTGGCGGTTTTAGTGGCACTTTCATTGCAAATTATTGGAGGGCTTTTGGTGGGTGCACTGTTAGTTATTCCTGTTATTACAGCACAAAATATGGCGAAAAGTTTTCGCGCTTCGGTATGGTGGAGCGTATTTTTAAATGTTATGGGGGTTTTGGGAGGTATTTTTTTCTCATTTTACGCCGACATTCCTACCAGTAGTGCTATTGTACTCAGTTTGTGGTGCTTATTTTTAGTATTTGGTGTTTTGGTTCCCTTTGGAAAAAAATTTTTAAAAAGGGAATTATATTCCTAAAAGTTGTATACGAAACATATTTTGATAGGTAACAATTTTTGCTAAAGCACTCCCTGGGATAATTTTTCGAGTTCTTAAAAATTCTTCTAAATCCGATTCCAGGGTTTTTATTAGTTCGTTCATATTTTCATAAACGTATCCTCTTCCCTGCCACCAATCATGCAGTGCAAGTCCCTTTATCTCTCGCTCCACACCTTTTGGATGAGTAAGATTTGTTTTTATAAGATCCCATTGATTTGGATTGTTACCCGGGCGGAACAACCACGGCTTTTGAGAAATAAATAAATCTTGTGCTGGAGTATGAGAAAGTATTCGACAACTATTTTCTGGCAACCCATCTTTGGAGTTTGCGACTCTTTCTAACCCATCGAATAGATCAACTTGCATTAAACGTTTTATTGAATCGGGATCTCCGACATCATGCATATAATTCTTTATTTTCACCAATACAGGACTATGGTTTGGATCTTTCCATCGAATAGCCTCTAGTTGCACATGAGATGGATGAACACCGTTGTCATACGGGAAACCTGTTTCATGTACTATTGTTCCGAATTTCCCATTCTTGGGGTTTGGCTTTGGTGCTCTGTTGCTAGTGAAACTTTTGAAAAAATTTTCAAGCACGTATTGTAAAAAACATATTCTCACCTTCCTCTAAAATTTGATATTGTCAACATTTTTTGGCATTCTGGTGTGTGTATTTTTTTATTCTGTATGGATGACCGTATTGAAAAAGTGGAACGATTAAAAAACGGAGGCATAGAACCGTATTTTTCTGGGAAGTTTTTAAAAACTCATTCCTGTTTGAGTGCTCAACAACAAGCCGAACAAAAAGGGATGAGAAATATTGAAGAAATTCAAGCTGGAAATTCTTCTGCGCCTGTTGTGTATACTGTAGCAGGTCGCATGATGCTGTTTCGTTCTATGGGAAAATTAGCGTTTGCACATATTCAAGATGAATCGGGACGTATGCAAATTTGTTTTCAGCGGGATATGTTTGTTATTTCCAAAACATTGCCGTTGGACTCTTCCGCAGAAGATGTATCGCCGTTAAAAATAGTAGAAAAACTTTTTGATCTTGGCGATTTTATAGGAGTAACCGGTGAAATGTTTCGTACACATCATGGAGAAATAACACTTTTTGTAAAAGAAGTGACTTTTTTATCTAAAGCAATCCGCGCATTACCAGAAAAATTTCATGGACTTTCCGATCGTGAAATGTGTTACCGCGAACGAAATTTAGATTTACTCACCAATACGGAAACATTTCAGCGTTTTCGGCTTCGGTCTCATGTTATTCGAGAAATTCGGGAATTTTTTTATGAAAAAGATTTTTTAGAATTAGAAACGCGAATTTTACAACCACAAGCAGGAGGAGCAATGGCGCAAGTATTTACCACACATCATAATGCTTTAAATCATGATTTTGTATTACGGATTGCCCTGGAACTTGATTTAAAAATGGCAATGGGAGGCGGATTTGAACGGGTATTTGAAATTGGAAAAAATTTTAGGAATGAAGGAATCGATCCTTCTCATTTACAAGAATTTACTATGTGTGAATGGTATGCCTCGTACCAGAACTTGTATACCAATAAGCAATGGACACAAGAATTGTTTCAGAGAATTGCGAAAAATTGTTTTGGAAATACTCCGGTAGTTCTGAAAAATACTATGGGAGAAGAAGTATTGATAGATTTTTTGGCACCTTTTGCAGAAGAACGTTTTCCCGATTTATTACAAAAACATGCAGGATTAAATATGTATACCGCGTCTGATGAAGAAGTACGAAAAGTGGCACAATTGGTAGGAGTAGAAAAAATTTCAGGAGTGGGAAGAGCAAATTTACTCGATGATATTTATAAAAAAACTGCACGTCCAAAATTAGTATTGCCCACTTTTGTATTTGATTATCCAGAAGCTTTAAAACCATTGGCGCGTCCAAAAGGCGATGGAACCGCGGAATGTTTTCAACTGGTTATAAATGGATGGGAAGTAGTAAATTCTTATGGAGAGCTTATTGATCCACAACTCCAAAGACGTCTTTTAGAGGCGCAATCGAGTATAAAAGCAGGAGGAGATGCCGATGCGATGGAATTAGACGAATCGTTTTTAAAAGCTATGGAACATGGTTTTCCCCCTATGACCGGAAGTGGATTTGGAATTGATCGTTTAGTGGCATTGTTTACCGGACAATCAAATTTGCGAGATACGGTACTGTTTCCCACTATGAAGCCAGAAAAAGAATAAAAAAACTTCTGTTTTTTTAATTTTTCCCTTAAAAATTGAAATTTTTAAAATTTCTCTACAATACTTTTTTTGTCTCATTTTTTCCGTATTTTGGGCACCTTTTTTCTCACACCTGCCGAAAGATGGTTCTGAGGTATGGCACTGGATTCCCGCCTTCGCGGGAATGACAAGCCTTCATTTGGCTCGAGAGTGACGAAACAATTTCTCTCTTATTCCAGCATATCAAAAAAGGAATTCCCATAAAAAAAGGAACCGATTTTTTATGTTTGCATGAGAGTGTGCATCATTTTTTTGTTTTTAGAAAAGCAAAAACTGTGCACGTGTTCCAATGGGGTGTGGCAAAAAAAGCGAAACTTTCACTTACCGCTCAACACAGTATTTGTAAAAGCTGTTCTGCGCGGTTCCTTCTAAAAATTCTCAGGGTTTTTATCTGCCTCGGGAATGTCCACCACTATTTTTTCCAGAAAAACCACCAGTTCTTCCTCCAAAACTTCCACTGCCACTATGACCACTTCCTCCTGGTCGGTTGGGTCTTCCATATCCACCACCGTGCCCAAATCCTCCACTGGGTTTTCCGCTCGAAGATCCAGAAGGACTTCTAGAAGATCCTTCGCCAGATGGACGATCATTTCTTCTAAAATTTCCTCTTCTAAAATTTCCCCTTCGGTCTCCGCCTCCGCTTCCGTAGCCTCGGTCTTCTCGTTCAATATCTATAAAAAATCGTTGTAAACGTTCTCCTTCTATTCCAATAGAGTGCGGACCTTTTACATCGTTGAGCGATAAAATATATGACATTACTTTTTGAGAAGCTTGTTCGACACCCATTTTACTCGAGAGCATTTCAAAAAATACTCGTGCCGAATCATGAATTTTTTGAGTTGCGAGTTCTTCTACTAATCGTTTTCCATTTTCTTTTCGAAGTTCGTCTATGGTAGGTAAAACTTGGTGCATCATTTTACTTCCTACTTTTTGTTTAATGCGTCGTAAATCTCTCCATTCTCTGGGGGTTACCAGTGTAATAGCTTTCCCTTTTTCTCCGGCGCGGGCGGTTCGTCCTATTCGGTGTACATAACTTTCGGCTTCAAATGGAATATGGAAATTAATAACGTGTGATATTCCTCGAACATCCAGTCCTCGTGCGGCAATATCTGTTGCGACTAATACCGTAATTTCTCCGTTTTGAAATGCTCGCATAACGGCTTCTCGTTGACGTTGTTCCATATCTCCATGTAATCCTTTTACTAAATAACCACGTCCCATCAGCATGGTGCATAAACGATCCACCTCGCTTTTGGTTCTACAAAATACCACGGCTTTTGCAGGGTCTTCGCTGTCCATCAGTCGAAAAGTGGCATCATCACGTTCGGATTCATCAATGACGCAGTACCATTCTTCAATATTTTTGTTAATGGATCCTTCTTCTTCATTGGTATTTACACTCACCATTTGTGGATCTTTTAAAATTTTATTGGCGAGATCTCTTATGGGTTTTGGCATAGTTGCGGAAAACAAGAGTGTTTGCCGTTCTTGAGGAAGATACGAAAAAATTTCTTGAATATCATCTAAAAATCCCATGTCGAGCATTTCGTCGGCTTCATCGAGCACTACCATTGAAGGCTTAAAAATTCCAATTCTTTCGCCTTTTAAAAGGTCTAATAGTCTTCCGGGAGTGGCTACTACTACTTGTGCGCCTTGTTGGATTCGTCCAATTTGTTGTGAATACGATTGTCCTCCATAAATGGCAACGGTGTGGATTCCATCATTTTTTCCAAGGGCATATAGTTCATCACTCACTTGGTTTGCCAGTTCTCGAGTGGGAGTAATAATTAAAATTTCTACTCCGCCTTTTTTGGTCATATTTTGAATGCATGGTAACCCAAATGCGGCGGTTTTTCCGGTTCCGGTGTGGGCTTGGGCAATAATGTCTTTTCCTTGCATTACTACAGGAATTGCCTCTTTTTGAATAGGGCTTGGCTCTATAAAACCCATTTCGGTGATACTTTGTAAAAGACTCTCTTTTAATCCTAAACTTTGGAAACTCATAATAAAAAAGTAAAATACAGAAATACGGTATTTTGTAGGAGCAAAAAGAAAACGTATAAATGTATACCAACACTAACAGGAAATAGATATTTTGTACAAGGAAACTGTATAGATAAAAGAGGAAATACATTTTTTTGAGTGCGATGGATACCAAAGAAACGGTGGTTTTTTCAGTTTCCCGTTATTTCCATAATGAAGTTTGGAAATGGATTCCCGCGAAGTTTTGTCATTCCCGCGAAGGCGGGAATCCATATTCCACAAGACGGTTCCACACCTCCATTCGGGAGAGTATGGAACCAGCGAGAGAATTTATTTGGATCCAGAGTGATGAGACCATCTCTCCTTGGTACTTAAAATGTGAATTACCAGCCAAAATAAAAAAAGTATAAAAAAAATTTGACAATATTAAAAATGAGAATAAAATAGCGACCTTTTTTTAAAAAGTATGAATAATAATAATGTTAATCGCAATAGAGCTTCTTTACCAAAAATAGGGGAGCATATTGGGGTAGATCAATCTCAAATAATTCCGGTTGCGAGTGGGGCTGATTCTGTTGTTTATAGAGTAGTGGATACGTCTGGAAAGCCGATTAGTGCTTTAAAAATATATGATGATATTTCTCTTGATGAACTTAAAAGATATGGAGCTATGACAGCTGATATAATTGCTCAATTGCAAAAAAATTCAAAGCTTTCATCTCTTGTTACAGTTATTCCACAGGGAACACCTAATAAAATACCAAATGTACCAACTTTTTCTTATGGACAGCCATTTATTATAGGAGGTAGATGCAATGATTTAGGGAGAAGCACATTGGCATTATTTAATTCATGTCTGAATCAGTCTGTTGATACAATAAATGTAATTCAAAATAAATCTCAGCTATTTATTACTGATTTATTATCCACTATTTCATTAGATATTGGTGCGAAGGTTACTAAAGGAGAGGATTTAAAAGAGAGACATAAAAAAAGGTTTATTCAAGACACTGAATCTGAATATGGTTATGCTTAGTTTATTCCACTTGCTGGTTCCACACCTCCCGAAGGGAGGTGTGGA